>JBQTKE010000654.1:0-3276 GCA_052386435.1 Myxococcaceae bacterium | reverse complement strand
GAGCTGGGCCTCGCGGCGCGGTTGCTCAAAGACGCCAGCGAGCTCATCACGCAGCCCACGCTCAAGGCATTTCTCTCCAAGCGCGCCGAGTCATTCATGAACAACGACTACTACCCGAGCGACGTGGCGTGGATGGAGCTCGACGCGAGCATCGAGCCCACGATTGGGCCTTACGAGGTCTACGAGGACGGGTGGTTCAACTACAAAGCCGCGTTCGAGTCGTTCATCGCGCTGCGCGATGACGCGGAGACGCAGAAGCTCGCGAAGTTCTCGCACCACCTTCAGGACATCGAAAACCACCTGCCCATCGACGACGCGCTCAAGAACCCGAAGCTGGGTGCGCTCGCGCCAATCCGAGTGGTGAATTCGATCTTCTCGTCGGGCGACGGCAACAAAGGCGTTCAGACCGCGGCGTACAACCTTCCCAATGACGAGCGCGTGACCAAGGAGAAGGGGACTAAACGGGTGATGCTCAAGAACGTGCAGCGCGCCAAGTTCGACTCGGTGCTCTTGCCCATCGCGAAGGTCGCGCTCTCCAAAGCGGACCAGAAGAACGTTGGCTTCGAGAGTTTTTTCACGCACATCCTGATGCACGAATTGATGCACGGACTGGGGCCGCACAGCCTGGTGGTGAAGGGACGGGAGACCACGGTTCGGCAGGAGCTCCAGGAGAGCTCGTCGGCCATTGAAGAAGCGAAGGCGGACGTGGCTGGGCTCTTCGCGTTGCAGTACTTGGTCGACAAGGGCGTCCTTGAAAAGTCGCTGGAGAAGACGATGTACACGACGTTCCTCGCCTCGGCGTTTCGCACGCTGCGCTTCGGCGTGGACGAGGCGCATGGCCGCGGGATGGCGATTCAGACCAACTTCTTCCTCGACCGCGGCGGGTTCAAGGTCGTCAAGGATGGGACGTTCTCCGTCGATGTTCCGAAGATGAAGGAGGCGGTGAGCGCGCTGACTCGAGAGCTCATGACGTTGCAATCGAAAGGCGATCGCGCGAAAGCGGAGGAGCTGATCGGCACGTTGGGTGTGATTCGGCCGGAGGTAAAGAAGATCATCGACCAGCTCAAGAACGTGCCCATCGACATCCAGCCTCGCTATGTCAGCGCCAAGCAGATCCTCGAGGGCAAGTGACCAAATCGTCTGAAATCACTCCCGAGAACGTGTACGCGAAGCGCCGCGAGTTCTTGAAGAACGCGGCGCTCTACTCGGTGACCGCCGCGGGCGTGGGTGGGGCGTTGCTTCGACTCACGCGTCCCAAGCTGGCAGCGCCGCAAGCGGACGCGGTCGCGATTGACGCGGGCGTGACCCGGAACGCTCTCTACACCGTGAACGAGCCGCTCACGCCTTACGAGGACGTGACCACGTACAACAACTTTTATGAGCTCGGCACGGACAAGTCTGATCCCGCGCGCAACGGCGGAACGCTCAGGCCACGCCCCTGGACTGTCAGCGTCGACGGCGAATGCGACAAGCCGGGCCAGATGGGCATCGAGGACATCCTCAAGCTCTTCCCTCTGGAAGAACGGGTCTACCGGTTCCGCTGCGTGGAAGCGTGGTCCATGGTCATCCCGTGGTTGGGCTTCCCGCTCTCCGCGGTCCTGCAGCGCTTTCAACCCAACTCGAAGGCAAAGTACGTGGCGTTCACCACGTTGCTGGATCCAGAGCAGCTTCCGGGGCAGCAGCGTGCCGTGCTCGATTGGCCTTACGTCGAGGGGCTGCGAATGGATGAGGCGATGCACCCGCTCACGCTTCTCGCGGTAGGACTCTACGGGAAGATGTTGCCCGCGCAGAATGGCGCGCCGCTTCGGCTGGTGGTGCCGTGGAAGTACGGCTTCAAGGGGATCAAGTCGATCGTCAAGGTCAGCTTCACAGAGAAACAGCCGCCCACGACTTGGAACCTGGCTGCGTCCAAAGAGTACGGGTTCTATTCGAACGTGAATCCGGCGGTCCCACATCCGCGCTGGAGTCAGGCCACGGAGAGACGCATCGGCGAGCTGCGACGCCGCGAGACGCTGCCGTTCAATGGCTACGCGGACCAAGTCGCGGGTCTGTATGCGGGCATGAACCTCAAGGAGAACTTCTAGTGGCGTCGAAGAAGCTCCCGTGGCTCAAGCCAGCGCTGCTCACCGCCTTCGCGATCCCGATCGCTTCACTCGCGTGGCGCGCGTATCGAGGGCAGCTGGGCGCCAACCCCGTGTCGGAGGCGTTGAACTCGCTGGGCTTGCTCGCGCTGGTGACGTTGATCGCTTCGCTGGCATGCACGCCGCTGAACCAGATCTTCAAGTGGGGCTGGCCCGCGCGCATTCGACGGATGTTGGGGGTGACCGCGTTCATCTACGCGTCGCTGCATTTGTTGCTGTACGCGGTGGTGGATCAGCAGCTCAATTGGAAGGTGCTCTGGGAAGACGTCACCACGCGCAAGTTCATCCTCGTCGGGTTTCTCGCCTTCGTGCTGATGACACCCCTGGCGGTGACGTCCACTGACGCGATGGTGAAGCGGCTGGGCTTCGTGAAGTGGAAGCGCCTGCACCGCGTGGCCTACGTCTGCGGCGTGCTCGGCGTCATCCACTTCATCTGGCGCGTGAAGTCCGACTTGAGTGAGCCCTTGATGTACGGCGCCGTGTTGGCCGCGCTCCTGTTATTGCGACCCAAACCGCGCTTCAAAAACCGGCAGTCCGTCGGGCTCCAGTAGCTCCTGCATCCGATCGATGAGCTGCTCGTAGAGACTGCTGGCCTGCTCTTCGGACAGCACGCGGCGCGCGAACGGAAAGAGGACGGAGCGCTCTTCTGAAACATGAGCCTCCACCGCTTGGCGAATTTCGATCAGGTGCCCTTCGAACTCGGTGCTGTTGGGATGGAGTCGCGCCATCTGCAGCAAGTGCGCGGACACGCGAGCGTGTTCGTCGAAGGAGTGGTGAATTTCCGCTTCGGTTACCGCGGTGCGCAGCTCGGGGTAGATGATCTCTTCCTCGAGCTGGGTGTGAAGTTTCAGCGCGCGCGCGAGTCGGACAAAGAGGGCGTGGCGTTCGAGCGCGTTGGTCTCCGCTGCGATGAGCTTGAACAGCGCTTCAGCTTCCCGGTGTTGCGCTTCCAGAATCTCTATCGGGTCCATGTCGCGGAATCTGCGCACGCGCGAGGAAGTTGCCGTCTCGCTTGGCTGCTCGCCAGCTCGTCAGAGCAATGGCCCACGACCAAGAGAATCGCTTGAAGCTGCTGCGAACGTTCATGGGGTCAGGCTTTACACTCGTACACACTGCGGCCCGCGGCGGGTAAAAT
>JBQTKE010000653.1:0-11740 GCA_052386435.1 Myxococcaceae bacterium | reverse complement strand
TGTCCAACGCAGAGTCGAGACCGAGCGCTTTGAGCGTCTCGCCTGACAGATCCACGTCCAGTTGAACGAAGGGCGACGGGGCCAAGCTCCAGAGCTCGTAGGTACCATCCAAGGTCACCGTGAGCTGGGGCGTGAGATCCAGAGCCACGCCGCCGGTGATCGTATGCGGGGTGTAATGGGCCACCCCAGAGATCGTGAAGTTCAGCACGCCTACTCCGGTGAGATCGATGTGAGCGGGAATCCGGTAGTCCAAGGCGACCGGGCCTCGATAACTCAACCCGAAGCGCAGCCACGATCTGGGGATGAAGGAGATTCCGGCAGTCAGGCCAGCCCGGCTCGCCAGGTGCGCGTCCAGCTCGCGCATCCGCACGTCCTTCGAAAAGAGGTCCACCTGCATGTCGGCGCCGTTGCCCAGCAGGTTGGCGATGATCTGAAAGCCCACGCCCAAGCGCAGCTCGTCGATGATCCGCACGCCCATTCCCAGGAACGCGGCGAGTCGTTCGGGGCTGCCTTGATACATGTACCAAGAGGGGCGATTCGGATCGGCGGCGAAGGCGCGCACCAGCCTGCCGGCCGGAACGTATATACCCACGCCCAGCGCCACGCGGTTCTGAACTTTCCCCGCGAGCGGAAAGAGAAAACCCGCGCTGACACCCGCGACGTCTTCAGGTTGGCAGTAGGTGCAGTCCAGCTCGCGCCCCGGATCTTTCGACTTCACCTCCGTCATCGGCTTCATGTACGTGAAGCCCACGCCGAAGTTCAGCTCGGTGCGCGAGGCGAGGAGCGCCGGGTTGTAGAAGACGGCGGAGTAGTCATGAGCGTCCGCGGTGAGCGCGCCGACCATGGAGACACCGCGCGGCCCGAAGCCGTGAATGTCGAAGGTGCTGCCCGCCAAGGTCGCAGGCGACAGACACAGGAACAGGACCGCGACGGCGCGCATAGGACTTACTCTTCGGCGAACGGCTGGATGGCCTGGGCCACCGCCAGCTCTTGCCGAGCTTCGGAGAGCTCCGAGTTCGCCGTGCGGAGGCGATCCGAGAGCACTTGCACGAAGCTCCAGAGCATCTTCACGGCGAGGATCGACTCTCGCTTCATGAGGTTCATCAGATCCGACCGGGCAATCACCATCACCCGCGTGGGCTCCGTGGCGCGGACCGTGGCTGAGCGCGGGGCATTGTCGATGAGCCCCATTTCGCCGAAGTGACCACCGGCGCGCAGCTCGGCGATCTCCACACCATTCTTCTCGATGGCGACCCGGCCGCGAATCACCACGAACAGCTCTTCGCCAGGCTGACCTTCGGTGACGATCTCTCTGCCCGCCGGGAAGGTCCGGGTGGTGGCAATGGAGAGCACTGCCGTCTGCTCTTTGTACGTGAGGTGCCGGAAGAGCGGGATCTTCCGCAGCGCTTCCATGCGGGACTGCGCTTCAACCGTCTCTTCACTGGAGACCGCGCCCTCGCCGCCGATGTTGACCACCACCGCGGTGATGTTGTCCTTGCCCCCGCGCTCGTTGGCGAGATCCACGAACCGCTTCGGGAGATCCTTCGCGGTCATCGCCGAGACGACCGGCGCGACTTCTTCGTCCGCCAAGTACCCGTGCAGGCCGTCCGAGCAGAGCAGGAAGATGTCGCCCGGCAGCAGGTCCACGATCAACGTGTCGACCTGAACGGACTCCTGAATACCGACCGCGCGGGTGATCACGTTGCGGTACTGCGACGTGGCCGCTTGGTCCTTGTTGATCGTCCCGGCCTTGAGCTGCGCCGCGACCAAGGTGTGATCTTCGGTGAGCCGGTGACACTGGCCATTCCGGATCAGATAGATGCGTGAGTCGCCGACATGGCCGATGACACCCTTGTTTCCGCCAATGACCAGGCAGACGAAGGTCGTCCCCATGCCGCGCTTGGTGACGTCACCCACCGCCATTCGGTAGATGTCCGAACACGCGCGCTGCACAGCGACTTCGACCAAGGCGGCGGCGGAGGCGCGGTTGGACTGGTTGGGATCGCGCCCCAGGTCCCGGATGATCTGCCGGTTGGCGAGGATGTGCTGCTTGACGACCTCCGTGGCGCGGGCGCTGGCGACCTCGCCGGCCGCGTGACCGCCCATGCCGTCCGCGACGATGAACAGACCCAGACCCGAGTCGATCAACATCGCGTCTTCGTTGTGCTGGCGCTTCTTGCCGACGTCGCTCAGACCGTAGGCTTCGGTACTCAGGGCCAAACCGGGTTGCTCCCCGCGCACACGGCGCGTCCGCAGCTTCTATCCACGCATCGCTCTACGCCGCAATCCAAAGGTACCGGCAACTTACGCGTGCTCTATCCGACGTGGCAAGCAGACAACGCGCTCAATTTGCTCACCGCGCGCTGCGTCCCAGAAACGCCAAGAAGCGCTTCGGAGAATAGAGCGTGAGGCTGACTTCACCGAACTGAACCGGGGCTTCCTCGGGGATGGGCGTGGGCTTTTTAGGACGAAGTCGTTCTCCCGCCAGCACCGTCCCGTTCTTTGACCCTGCGTCCGCCATGAACCAGATGCCTGAGGCCTCATCGCGCTGAAACCAGGCATGGAACCGCGACACCGATGAGTCGTCGAGCACGATGTCATTGTTACCCGTGCGCCCCACCGTGACCCCGCGCTGAAACGCGTTGTCCTTCATCTTCTTGATCAGACTGACCAGCGGCTCGTCCGCGTGGAGCGTGGACTTCTCCCCAGCCCCACTCGCGGTTTTGAAACGGTGGCTCTGGCTCGTCTCGTCGTCATCCCGACCGTCGTCGGGCGGCTCGAAGACCAAGAGAGGACAGGTCAAGGAGCGCTCGAGCTCGGCGGGCTTTCCCAGGAAACGCACCACATAGGAGCGCAGAAGTTCCATTCGTTCGCAGTTCAGCTCAACGGAGGGGGGCGATCCAGCGCCTGGCGACATTGAAAAACCAAAGGTGGGCGCGCCTCCTCAATGAACGGCGTCTCCAGAACCGCACGGACGTACAGCTCTGATTGTCGGCTGAAGTAGACGGCCCGTGCCAGATCATCGATGGCCGCATGGTTCATCCCCAGCTCCGCCGAGGCGAGCGCACGCGCGTAATAGAGGGCAGGAACCTCGCCGAACCTGAGGAGGCCTGCTCTCAGGCGACGTTTGGCGGCGAACACCGCGAGCTCAAGGTTCAGCGGGTTGAGGTGGTGCTGCAGCCGCAAGTATTCGCGAAGGTAGAGCTCCTGAGCGGAGTCGATGGTCGAGCTTTTCAAACGTTCAATCGCCCGCTCCGGTTCGTGACGGGCGTACGCCAGCGTTCGAATCCAGCGCGCCTGGCCTCCGGAGATCCCCGCAGCGGCGATGAAATTTCCCAGCCCGTCCGCCGTGGCGCCGCCCAACAGTTGAGTGACCAGCGCGACTCTGAGATCCGTTGGATGGAAGAAGAGCGCGTTGAGGTAGCTGTCAGGGGGCGGACCTCCTCCCAGCACCGGCGTAGCTGTCTTGCGGTCAGCAGCCCCCGGTTTCGATTCCGGTAGCAGTCCGGTCAGCAGCGCGTCCCAGTCGAGCCATTTCAAAGTCGGGAAACCTTGGCTCTGGGCTCGGCGTCGGGACACCGAAAGCCGGTGAATACCCACCACGGCGGCGACATAGACCGTGGCAACGCCGCTGGCGAAGACCCCACTCATAGTTAATTCGCGCATTTAGCTCGTTTGACGCGGTGCTTGTCAATCATCTCCTCCGTTCGCTATAGCGGTCGGCTCTCCCATGACGGTTTTCACCATCAAAGCGCATCGCAAATCGAAGACCCGGAAAGTCGAGTCGCTCATCCGGGAAGCCTTCGAGAAGACCCAGACACCTTCAGAACGGGTCCTGGTGGTTTACGAGAACGACGCGGCGAACATCTACTTCGAGGGCGATCTGGAAGAACAGACACCCGCGAAGGCCGCTCCGAACGCGTAGGTCGCTGGTTACGATTTTCCGCTCCGCGCCACATCCCGCACCAGACGGTCGACGACGAGCTTTGCGTAATGCGCCACGTCGCGCGGCGCGACCGAGGCGCCACCGCTGCCCGAGAGCATCGTGTTGGACCAGCGGGGACCGCCGTACCAGCCCCTGCCTCCGTACCAACCGCCGTTCCAGCCCGAGCCTCCGTACCAGCCGGGGTAGCCCGCGAAGCCATAGCGCGAGGGGGGGTAGTCGGTGACGAGGCGGGTGCTGGCGCAGCCGGCGACCATGACGAAGGCCAAAATTGAGATCATCAGGCGCGTCCTCATCGAGCGTCGAGCCTGAACCTTCTGGGCAATGGGGTGTTCCATGACGCACTCCTCTCCTCACTTCTTCAGAAAGAGTGCGCACGATGAGCGACCAGCGTTAGGCGTGATGCCGTGAGCGGTGCGAACTTCCGCATCCACTCGCCATTTCGCGAGGTTCTGCAGGATCTCTCGTCGGCGCTACGCCTTGCAAAGCCTCGCAGCCCCCGCTACAAGGCCCCGCGATTCGGCTAGGTAGCTCACCTGGTTAGAGCGGCGGTCTCATAATCCGCAGGTAGTCGGTTCGAGTCCGACCCTAGCCACCAGCACTTATGAGTTACGCCCCCGATTCTGAAGAGGAATCCGGGGGTTTCTTTTTGTCCGCTCGTGTCCGGATTTAGTCCACGCCGGTGCGTACAAAGTGCGTACCGGCTCACGATTGCGTCGGGCGTTCGGCCTTCAGGTCCCGCTCGGCCTGTTCCCATAGCGATAGCTGGGCGGCGCTGGGATGGGCGAAGGGGCATTTTCCGCGGAGACGACGTGCTCGGAGTGATGGTCGGCACCCATTCGCTCATGTCGCCCACGATCTTACGAGTGCAGCGCGACTCGAACGCCGGCGCTGCCGAATGGAGCTCGTACGTGCCGCAGCTGGAACCGCAGAGGGGAGGCGCTCGCGTCAGCGACTACGGCTGGTTCGCGGCGCCCGGGGTACGGTTGGTGACTTGAAACGGACCGGTCTTGTCGGGGATGCGTCCGAACGACATGCCGGCCGGCGCTCCGTTGGCGGGGTAGTTCACGCTGTGCAGTCGCTCGTTCTGAGGGGAGAGGATGTGCACGGCCTCACCTCGGCTGTTGCTGACCTTCCATCTGGCCGTGAAGCAGGTGCCTCCGGCGTCGGCGCAGTCGGTGGTCACCCCGGCGTCGACTCGGCCCAGCATAATCAACACCTGCGCGCCGGCGTTCACGGTGGTTCCGGCGGGAAACCGCAACGCGTCTTCGGTCTTCACGCCGCCGTCGTCCTCGCTGTCCGCCACGCCGAAGCCACTCAGGTCAACCGCTTGGTCGGTCGCGTTCGCGAGCTCGAGGAAGTCCAGGCCGCGCGCGCAGATCTCGTTGACGACGACGGGTGAGGTCCCCGCGTCTGCCTCGACGGGTGGATTCTCGACGGCTCCCGCGTCCACTGAGTCGTTCGCTTTCGACTCTTTAACCTCGGAGCCGCCCGCGTCCGCGTCACCCACGAGCTGCTGCGCGGGATTCTGTTCCTGCTGTTGCTTGGGCTCATCCACTTCGGCGCAGGCGAGAAACGAGATGGCGATCACGGCAGTCATGCGTCGGGACAAGGAACCTCCAGGGAGGATGCGCTTCACAACAGATCTTCAACGCCCAGTTCGGGCAGCCAGAGTCGGGCGGTCAGTTTGAACGCGGTGTAGTCCGTGCCGGGCAGCGCGGTGGACGTGAGCGCTGTCGGTGCGTTGCGCTCGAAGATCGCGAAGACCGTCAGCCGCGTCTGAATTCGTGCTCCGACTGTGGCTTGGATGTTCACCACTCGATCGCGCGAGTTGCTCAAGTCACGCGAGAACAGGCTGGCGCGGACGCCGAGGATCAGTCGTTCGAAGAGCTCGCCGCGGGCGAAGAGCTCGGTCACCACGCCCCGGCGGAGACTGTCATCGCCAATACCCGACGCATACCAAGCGGTGGCGCCGAAGCCGAGACGATCGCTCGACCAGAGCGCTCCGCCCCCCAGTCGATCCGCCCGCGAACGCTGGGTGCCGGTGGAGCCCGACGTTCCAGAAACGACGAGGGTCAGCGGCGCGAGCACTGCGGGCGCGGGACGAATCGCCACCAACGCGCTCAGGTTCTTTCCGCGGTTGAGCTCGCGCGACGTGTAGCCATCACCGTTGAACGCGGCGACCTCCACGAAGCCGAAGTTGGCGGGGAGGTCTCCGCGCAGTCGCAGGCCAAGATCCGCGGGGCTGGAGAGTCCGTAGCCTTCCAAAGCGGAGGGGCCGACGGGGCGATGCTGGAACGAGAGATCCAACACCGGGATCTCCAGCGTTCGCACCAAGCCCAGCTGCGCCTGGAAGAAGCCGATCCGATAGCCCGCGTACGCCTCGCGCAATCGAATCACCAAGCTGTCGCCGGCGATCCCGAGCAGCGCTCCACCCGTGGACACGCGCGTCGACTCGAGCAGCACTCTGCCCTGCACTCCGCGCCAACGGGCATCAAGTCCCAGGTGCGCACGAGGCACTGAGAGCTCGTGGAACGTCTCCGCGCCGGAGAGCGTGCGGAATTCGTACTGACCAAACAGGTCCAACAGCGGCGCGAGCTTGAGATCGTCCGGGCCTTGGAACACGACGGGCTCCAGAGGACTGGTCACGTTCGGCGGCGGCGCAGCTGCCAACGACAACAGCAGCGCGGCAAGGGCTGAAGACATCAGGGCGTTCCTTCCAGCAGCTCGCGGCCGGCGAGCGAATTGGCTTCGTCGCTCGGCGAAGTGCGGAAGCCCAACAGGCTCCCCTTCTCCACGAGCGCTTGGTTGAAGAGCGCGAAATCTTGTTCGGTCTGATCCGCTGCGCTCAATGCGTTCTCCACTTCTTCCTCGGCGAACGCCGCTTCGTTTCCGCGCAGCCGGTCCGCGATCGCGGTGACGTCATTCGCAGCGTGAATGCGCGCGAGCAGCCGGCCCACCACGGTCGCGAATTGGGTGAATGCCGCCGGCGTCCCGCGTGCCTTCTCCAGGCGATCCACGTTCACGCCTTTGTTTCCTTCGGAGGCGCTGCGAATCAGGAACGGCACGCCGCGCCAGACGATCCCGCCCCACGCTGCGTCCGCGTCCGGCTGAGCCCACGCGCGTCGTGCACCTTCCAGCACGCGCTCCGACGAATCGTTCGCGGGCAAGAGCGGCGCGCCCCAGCCCTGAAGTCCGGAGTCGCCGATCTCTTTCAACGTCAGCATTATGTCGTCAGCGGGATCCGCGGTGGGCCCTTCGCACAGCACCACCAAGCGAATCTTCGGCAAGCTGGCGACACCGCCGCCCAACTCGCGCACCGCGTCCTTCGCCTTGCCGTAGGGAGTGAGCGGGAGCTGTCCCTGAAGCTCGGTGCCCAATCCCTTCGGCAGCTCGATCAGGCCTTCGAACCCTTCCAGCCCTCGGGTGATGCGCCGGACTCCGTTCTCCACTGTTGTGAGCTCGGTGAGCTCGACCCGCGCCTTGACGTCGCGCGCGGAGCGGCTGAAGAGATCTTCGAGGACGGTGCCCCCGCCTGATCCGGTGATCCGTTCACGCGGTGCTCCCGCGGCGTAGTCCTGGAGGCCCTGCGCGTATTCAAGTGCCAACGCCCGAACGACATCGCTCGACGCGGCCTTGGTCGTCTCCAACGCGGCGGGATCGGCGGCGTTTGAAGCTCGGATCGCCATGACAGCTCCTTCGATCAGGCGGCGGAGATCCCACAACCAAGGCACGCGATCCGAAGCGTCGAAATCGTTGGGCTCGAACGCAGCAGTTCCGTCTGGCGCGAGGAGGATCCCGAAGTTCTCTGGATGCGGGTCGCCCACTCCCCAGATCAGCGGCGCGCCGTCGCCGAAGTGGCTCTTCGACGTGCGCCCCATTTCCCAGTCCTGCCGAGCGATCGCGAGGTTCCCTCGGTAGAAGTCGTAAAGCTTCTCCGACATCACCTGGTACTTGTTCGCCACCAGGCCCGGACGGCTGCGCAGGAGCAGGTTGTCCGCTCGCGTGAGGACATTGATCAGCTCGGCTTTACGGGCATCAGAGACGTCCACCTGCGCACAGCTGGCGCACAGCCCCAACGTCGCGACGGTCAGCCAACGAACGCACATGAACAGAGCGCTGTACCGAACGCGTCACAGCCACACAAGGCGTGCCTGAAACTGCCCCCTGGTTGTCACCGTGCTGTCACTGGACGGATGCGTTCGTGTCACGCCTGCGCGGCCGACCGAAGTGGGGGATCACGCGGAGACGCTGAGGCGGCGACCGATGCCGGTGAGGGTCAACCGGCGCGTCGTCGGGTTCACGGTGTAGCTGGCCACGTACTCCCCATCCGCCAACATGCCCGTCCGGGTGTGCGACTCCGAACTGCCGGTCTGCCGACCCAGCTCGTCCGCCAGGCGCTCGAGCGCTCTTCGCATCGCGCCAAAGATGGCTGCGGGCAGGGTTCCGACTTGGGTCCAAACATTTCCGGCGATCTCAATCGCGTATGACTCAGGGCTCGCATCCAGGCAACGCATACATGGGGGCATTGCGAATCCCGTACCGGTCGAAGCACGTCGATGTTCTGGGCCCTTACGCCAGGGAAGTCCGGATCTCTCTGCAATAGTTACGGAACGGCGACAGTTTTTCGTAGAACAGATTACCGACCGCCTGACAGGAGATTGACCATGCCGGTGATGACCACGGAGTTGGTGAAGTCGATCAGAAAAGCGCCAACCAAGGGGACGACGATGAACGCCCGAGGCGCAGGGCCGTGCTTCCGCGAGAGCTCGGTCATGCACGCCATCGCGTTCGCGGTGGTGCCCAGCATCAAGCCGCAGAATCCACCGGCCATCACCGCCGCTTCATAGTCTTTCCCCATCGCGCGAAACACGGCGACGCAGAGCAAGTAGACGAGCACCACCTGCACCGCGAGCAGCACGAGAATTGGCAGCGCCAGGCTCACCAGCTCCCACAACTTCAGCGTTAGCAGCGCCATCACAATGAAAATGGAGAGGGAGACATTTCCGATCTCTTCCACGTGGTGCTCGGAAAGGCCGAACACCCCCGTTGCGTCGTCGATGTTGCGGAGGATCGCGGCGACGAGCATGGCGCCCACGTACGCCGGCACGATCAATCCCAAGCGCTGAAGTCCCGCGCTCACCAACGTTCCCAAGCCCATTGCCGCGGTGACTGCGACCAGGTTGACGAAGAACGGTCCGCGCTCGTCACTGCCCTCGACGGAGACTGCGGCGGGACGCTTCTCCCTCTCCGGTTTGAGCTGGTGACGCGCGATGAGCTGTCCGCCGATGAAGCCACCCATCAGACCGCCGGCGGTGATCCCGAACATCGCGGAGGCGACACCCACCGTGGTGGCGCCACCGACGCCCATGCCTTCGAACAGCGGACCAAATGAGAGCGCCGTCGCCGGACCGCCGGTGAGTGCCACGGAGCCAGAGACAATCCCAATGAGCGGCGACAGCCCCAGCAGCTTCGCCACGGCGATGCCCACCCCGTTCTGAAGCACGGCACCCACGGACGCGATCACCAAGAAGATCACGACCTGGGCTCCGCCGCGCAAGAGCAGACGCAACGAAGCGCTCATCCCAATCGTGGTGAAAAACGCGACCATCAAGATGTCGCGCAGCACCAGATCCATCTCGAAGTTCACGACGCGATCGCGCAGCGCCAGGGCGACCAACGCGTACACCAGACCACCCACGATCGGCGCGGGGACGTTGAGCCGCTCGAGCACCGGCAGCGCCCGCTTCAGCCAGACGCCCAACATCACGCCGACACACGAGAGCGCCAGCACTTGAGCTGCGTTCAATTGAACGGTGAGCACGGGCGCACTGTGGCCCGGCCGCGCTCAGAACGGCGAACGGTTTTTTGACAGCTGTCGGTCCCCGTCTCTAATGGCGGGCACAGGGGTGTTGCGTGCTGTAGCGCTGCCGCACGCGCCTGACCGATTCAGGGAGGGACGCAACCATGCAAGAGCTGGAAACGCTTTCACACGCACCGCAGCCCATTCACGACCCGCAGCTGGAGATCCAAGAGGAGCCGGTTTCCACCCACGTTCTGGTAGGTGAAGAACAGGTCGCCAAGCTGCGCGAGCTCTCGCGCCGCACCCGCGTCGCCCAAAGCGAGTATCTTCGCGAAGCCGTCGACGACCTTCTTCAGAAGTACACATCTGCGGAGGAGAAACGATGAGAGCTGACCCTGCGAAGCGAATTGTGGCCACGCTGGAACGTTGGATACCCACCGAGCCTTCGCCGGAAGGCCCGCTCAAGTTCGACTTCGACAGCTATCGCGCGCCCCTCCCAGCTCGCCCGGAGAAGGCGGCTTCGATCAAAGAGGCCGTGCTCCGTTGGCTGGACGAGCAGCTCTAAGGAGCTCGAACAGCGGCGACCTTGGTTGAGGGCGGTGGTGGCATCATCTCGTGCGCCGCCGCGGCCTTTCCCTCTTCGTTGAGCCGCCCGGCGAGGTCCGTGAAAGACCGGCCGGAACGACGCATGAGGAACAGTCCGTAGAGCACCTGCTGGGAGATCTGCGCCAGCCAGAGGACGTTCGCGTACGCGCCCGCGCTCGACTTGAGCAACCCCAGCTGGTTGCCGGTGAGATTCTGCGGGAAGAACAAGGTCAGTCCAGTGATCACCGCAAGCTGGAACGTCCCCGCGCTGCCTGGCGCCGCAGGGATCATCAAGCCCACCACCAGCACGGCCAAGACCACGAATCCTTGGAACAACGTCACGGACAGTGGCAAGCACGCGCCTCCGCCCATACTGCAGTCGAACGCTTTGGCGAGCACAGTCATGCCAATGCCGTTCAACCCCCAATACACGGCCGTATAAAAGAAGAAGAGCAAGAGTTGCCGGCGGCTGGGAAGCATTCGTGTCGCGCCGACGAATTTGTCGACGATCTCGGACACCGTGTCGGCGATTCCGGGGGACAGCACACCCACGGTCTTGCGCACAAGCTTCACGGCACGAGTCTGGTTCCAGGTGGCGAAGAGCAAGAATGCAAGCCCGCCGCTGAAAACCAGGAACATGACGTTGGCCGCTACTTTGACGTCGCGGATCTCTGGCGTCTCAGTGGGAACGAAGAACAACAACACCCTCAGCATCACCGCGATGACAATCCCGTCGATGATTCGCTCCAAGACCACGCTGGTCATGGCCGCGCTTCGCCGAATGCTGCTGCGCTGAGCGATCAAGAACGGTCGCGCAAACTCGCCCAGGCGGAACGGCAACACGATCAGCATCATGAAGCCAATGCCAGCTGCCTCGTTCAGCGCACGGAAGCGAACCTTCTCCATACCGGAGAGATAGGCGCCCCAACGCAGGGTGCGGCAGACGTGGATCGCGAACAGGATCGCCACGTACGGCAGCAGCCACAGGTAGTTCGCCGACAAAAGGCTGGTCCACATGTCCGCCCACCTGATGTCTTTGAAAGCCCACCAGAAACAGGCGACGGTGATGGTCAGCGCCAGAATGAACTTGAGCGTTCGCTTCACGGCGGCGCTCTATAGCCGGACCCGCGTTTCTTAGGAAGGCGCCTGTCCCGCCAAAAATGCCCGGGGATTCGCTCCCAAAAGCAGGTCGGCGGCTTGCTGCCCCACGCGGGCTTTCAGCTCGGCGATGGCCTTGCCGACCCAGTCGCGTGCACCGAACGGCGCGTGCATATCTGTCGCGGCGACCGCGTAGAGCCCTTCCTCGAGAAACCTCCGGGAGAGGCGTTTAGCCGCGGGGCCGGAGCGGCCGGTGTGCGCGGCGAGATACAGTTTCAGGTACGCGCCCAGATCGAACAGCGCCGCTGCCC
>JBQTKE010000652.1:0-7368 GCA_052386435.1 Myxococcaceae bacterium | reverse complement strand
ATTTCGTCTTTAGAGAAGAAGCCGTTCGCAATGGGGAAGCCGGAGATCGCGATGCACGCGTACAGGTACGTCTTCTCCGTGATGGGCATGTACTTCTTGAGCCCGCCCATCTTCCGCATGTCCTGTTCGTGGTGACAGCCCAGGATCACCGAGCCGGAACCGAGGAACAGACAGGCCTTGAAGAAGGCGTGGGTCAGCAAGTGGTAAACGCCAGCCCAGTACGCGCCCACGCCCACGCCAATGAACATGAAGCCCAGCTGCGAGACCGTGGAGTACGCCAGCACCTTCTTGATGTCGTACTGAACGAACCCAATGCTCGCGGCGAAGAGCGCGGTCGCGGCGCCCGTGCAGGCAATCACGGTCATCGCGGTGGGCGACAGCGCGAAGATGAAGTTCAGCCGCGCGACCATGTAGACGCCCGCGGTGACCATCGTCGCCGCGTGGATCAGCGCGGAGACCGGCGTAGGGCCGGCCATCGCGTCTGGCAGCCAGACGTAGAGAGGGATCTGCGCGGACTTCGCGGTGGCCCCCACGAAGAGGAGAATTCCGACGAGTGCCAACAGCGGCATCCCGAAGAACTGCATCCCGAGCAGCCGCTCCTTCACACCGGTGCCGTCAATCGACACCTGGTCGCGGAGCTCGCGGAAGTTCATCGTCGGGCCGACCTTGATAGCGACCTCTTGGCCTTCGCTCTGCACACGGCGGAAGGCAACAGCCGGTCCTCCCTTCGCGTCGTAGTCGTGCCAGTACGCTTCCGCGGTGTCCGGAGGACGCAGCGGCGAGTAACGCGGGTCCTTCACGTAGAAGGTGTGGGTGAGCACCGGCTCGCGGTGATCCGTGTCCGCGGCGCTCCAGCGCGACTGCGCGGGCAGCTTTACCTCACGCGACTCCCAAGACCCGCCCAACGCCCAGAACAACATGAACAGGCCCAGGATGAAGCCGATGTGTCCGAAGCGGTTGGTGACGAAGGCTTTGACCGCTGCCTTCGCCTTATCGATGTCCTCGTACCAGAAGCCGATCAGCAGGTAGCTGCAGAGACCGACGCCTTCCCATCCGAAGAACATCAGGGCGAAGTTGTCTCCCATCACCAGCAGGAGCATCGAGAAGACGAACAGGTTCAGGTAGCAGAAGAAGCGCCAGTACGCGGGCTCCTCGGCCATGTAGGCCGTGGAGTAGATGTGAATGAGCGTGCCGATGAAGGTGATGATCAGCACCATCATCATTGACAGAGGATCCAGCGCGAACGCGAGGTCCGCGCTCAGATCTCCCGCGGTAAGCATGGTCCAGAGGTGATCGCGCAGAAACCGATGCGACTCCGGCTGGCCAATCATCGTCACCCACGCGACGATGGCCGTGAGGAACGCGAGCGCCATGGCGCCAATGGCGATGTGCGAGGTGATCTTCTTCCCGAACTTCTTCTGCAGGCGAGCGCCGAAGAACGCGTTGATGATCGCGCCCAGCAACGGGAAGAGCGGGATGAAGCGCAGGAAGGACACGTCCTTGATCGCCTGCATCACGATCGGCGCGGCGTGCTCGGCGGCTTCGTGACCGCCCTCATACGCGGCGAGATACAGCTGCGAGAGAAAGTCCATGGTCGTCATTCCCTCAAGGTGTCCGAAGCGGTGACATCAATCGTCTTCACGTTCGAATAGATGGCGAGGACGATCGCCAACGCGACCGCCGCCTCCGCCGCCGCGAGCACGATGATGAACAACGCGAAGACCTGACCGGAGAGCAGCTCCCGTCCCGCCGTCACCGGGTTGAAGTGGTTGAACGCGACGAAGTTCACGTTCGCCGCGTTGAGGATGAGCTCTACGCCCATCAGGATGCCCACCGCGTTGGAGCGGGTGATCACCGTGTACGTGCCGAGGGCGAACAACACCACGCCCACGAGCAGGAAATGTGGAAGTGCGGGCGTCATCTCAGCCCTCCTTGAGCTATTTGCGAGCGATGACCACCGCGCCGACGAGCGTCGCGAGCAGAACCAGCGAGATCACCTCGAATGGCAACAGGTACTCTTTCAAGAACGCGTTGCCGATGATGCTGACCGTCTCCTCCACCGCGAGCGTCCCAGTTGAAGACGTCTTCCACGGCGTCTTCGTGGCGACGTAGCCGAGAAGACCGATCAGCGCCGCGAGCAGTCCCATGCCCGGGAAGACGAACATGCTTGGATTCGAGTGGGTCTTCTGATCGATACGGCTGGTGAGCATCACCGCGAAGAGGACCAGCACCAGCACGCCGCCCACGTAGATGAGCAGCTGCGTGATCGCGACGTAGTCGGCTCGCAAATAGATGTAGAGCGCGCCCGTGGAGAGCAGCGTGCCCAGCAGCGCCAGCGCTGAGTAGATGATGTTCCGGCTGAAGGCGACGCCTGCCGCGGACACCATCGCGATGGCGGAGAGCACCAGGAAGACGATGTCCGAAGGCTTGATCAGACCTGCCCCGCTGGCCGCGATCGGCCTTAGGCCGGGAATCATCTGCGCCACACCGCCGAAGATGATCGCGATGGACGCGATCAGGATCAGCACGAACACCGCGACCTCGATGCGCCGGGTCGGTTTCTCGGGTTTGTCAGCCAAGGAAGCTCTCCACTCTCGGAACGAAAATTACGGGCTCTCGTACTGCGCGTTCTGCGCCTCGGGCGTGACCACCACTGAACCTGCCTTCACGCTGTCCATGATGATGTGCGTGGCACGCGCGGACTCCGCGCCGCCGGGTTCACACATGTGCAAGCGCTGCTCTTTGCCGGAGGCCATGGCCTCCGAGTACTCGCGGCAGGTGGGGTAGGTGCAGGCGCCGCAGTCGGTTCCGGCCTGCGCTTCCTCCAACACCTGCGCCAACTTCTTCGGATCCGCGCCGATCGCCTTCTTCGCCAGGTCCAACGCCGCCGCGGTGGAGTCGCCTGCCGCCTTCTTCGGGGCTGGGACCGCCGCGCCTGCCAGTGGGAACGGCGGAGGAGAGCTGTCCCACTTCTTCACCAGCGCGCGGGTCAGCTCGCCCAGCATCACGCGCGGAAACGCGGTGGCGTTCTTCGCGACCTTGTACGGCGCGACCGGGCGGGCGGGGTCCACGAAGCGCAAGACGAGGTTCGAAAGGATCCGCTGCGCACCTTCGAACTCACGCGTGTGCTGAATCGCGCCGGTGGGACACGGCTCCACGCAGAGGCCGCAGTACATGCACTTCGCTTCGTCGATGTCGAAGCGGGTCATCACGCGCTGCTTGGGGTTCGCCGGATCCTTCTCGATCTCTATCGCGATGACGTTGATCGGACAGGCGCGCTCGCAGGCCTGACAGGCCGTGCAGATAGACATGTCGACTTCGAGGAAGCCGCGGTAACGCGACGGCAGCGCGTGCTGCACGAAGTCTCCGGTGCGCTCCGCCTCTTCCTTGCCCGCGTACTGCACCGTCATGGGGCGACGGAACATGTACGAGAGCGTCACGCTCATGCCGTGCCAGGCGCTCTTGACCGTGTCCGTGATGTTTCCGACGTACTCGCTGACAGGCATCGTCCAGCTCCTCGAAACGACAACGACAGGCGAAAGCGGCTACCAGTTGCTCAGGTCGACCCGATCCCCGGTAACGCGGATGTTTTGCAGAACCCGTGAAGCAAAGGCGGCAAACGGCAGTAACCCGGCCACCGCGAAGAAGGCGAAGTGCAACCACCAGCGCACGCTGAAGGCAGCCGCGGAGCCGATTGAGGCTTGGCCCCAGATGTTGAACGAGACCACCTCGGTGATCGCGGTGAGCACGACCAGCGCCATACCCACCGGCACCAGGTACTTCCAGCAGAGCGACATCATCTGGTCCACGCGGATGCGCGGGAAGGTCCAGCGAATCCAGATGACCACGTTCACCAGAACGATCGTCTTGGCGCAGAAGAAGAGCGTCGACACCACGTAGTACCACCCCGGCGCGGAGGTCGTCAGGCCGAGGAACGAATACGGCCCCGACTTCTCCATCGCGAGGATGTCCACGCCCGGGACCTGCCACCCGCCGAGGAAGAGCGTGGTGAGCAGCGCGCTCATCACCCAGAGGTTTCCCCACTCTGCGAGGAAGAAGAGCATGAAGCGCGCGCCGGAATATTCCGTGTTGTAGCCAGCGACGAGCTCAGACTCCGCTTCCGGAAGATCGAATGGCGTCCGGTTTCCTTCCGCGAGCAGCGCGACAAAGAGCACGAAGAAGCCCACGTAACCCATGGGCGTCTGGAACATGAACCAGTCCCACGGCATCCCACCCTGCGCACGGATGATGTCGTGCATGTTGAGCGAGCCGGCCATCATCACCGGGACCAGCAGCGCGAAGCCCGCAGGGATCTCGTAGCTCACGACTTGAGCCGCGGCGCGGATACCGCCGAAGAGCGCCCACTTGGAGTTGGAGGCCCAACCCGAGACGAGAATGCCGACGACCACGAGCGCGGTGATCGACACCACGTAGAACAGGCCCACGTTTAGGCTGGTCGCGGAGAGGTGGTAGCCGAACGGCAGCACCGCGAACGTCATCAAGAAGCCGACCGCCACGAAGTACGGGGCGATGCGGAAGAGGAAGTGATCTGCCTCGGTGGGGATCAGGTCCTCTTTGAGGATCAATTTCAAAGCATCCGCGATCCACTGGAGGAACCCACCCGGGCCCACGCGGTTCGGGCCGATGCGCGACTGCATGCGGCCGGCGACGCGACGCTCCCACCAGGAGACCGCTCCAGCGAACAGCGCGCCGAAGGTCACGAGCCCGACGCCCACGAGCATCATTCCCGCCAAGTACACGCCCTGGGTCATGGGCCACGTCGCGGGATCGACATCGAACTTCGACTGAATCAGATTGTCGAGGAGCTCTTTCATGGTTAGCGGTCGATCTCCGGAGCGACGACGTCCAACGACGCGATGAGCGCGACCAAGTCCGCGATCATCAATCCTTTCGACAGCTCTTCGATGATGCCCATCGCGAGGAAGGAGCCGGTGCGCGCACGAACGCGATACGCACGTTCGCCGCCGTCCGCGACCACATAGTAGGCCATCTCGCCTCGCGCGGATTCGATTCGACTCTGCGCTTCGCCCGCGGGCGGCTTGAGCTTGCGCGGGACCTTCGCCATCCACTCGCCGCCGGGGAGCTTGTTGAGCGCCTGGCGGGTGATCGACACCGACTCCCGGCACTCGAGCACGCGCACGTAGAAGCGGTCATAGCAGTCACCGACCTTGCCGTGGTGCGACTTGCCGGCCCACGCCTCCCCCACCGGAACCTTGAAGGTGAAGTCTGGGTAAGCGCCGTAGGGGTGATCGCGGCGAAGATCGAAGTCCACGCCAGAGCCGCGCAGGTTCGGACCGACCAGGCCGTAGTTGATCGCCATCTCCGCGGGGATGACGGCCATCGCCGCCAAACGCTGCACGAAGATCTCGTTGCGCGAGATCAGCCGGTCCCACTCGTCCAGCACCTTGTCGAAGTGGTCCAGCCACTTATGACAGAGCGGCGCGAGATCGTCCGGCATGTCGAACGCGACCCCGCCGATGCGGTGATAGTTGTACGTGAGGCGCGCGCCACACAGCGCTTCGATCAAATCGTTGATGCTCTCGCGCTCGCGCAACGCGTAGGGAAATGGCGTGACGGCGCCAATGTCCATGGCCATGGTGCCAAGCGACACCAGGTGCGAGGCGATGCGATTGAGCTCACACGAGATGGCCCGCAGGTACTGCGCGCGCGGCGGAACGGTGATGTTCATCAACCGCTCGACGGCGATCGCGTAGCCTTCGTTCGCGAACATCGCGGCCAAGTAGTCGACCCTGTCCGTGTATGGCATGTAGCCAGGGAAAGTGACCGTCTCGCCAATCTTCTCCAGCGAACGGTGCAGGTAGCCGACCTCAGGCACTGCCTTCTTCATCACTTCGCCGTCCGCGTGGACGATGAAGTTGATCACGCCGTGCGTGGACGGGTGCTGCGGCCCCATGTTGAGGACGAGGTTCTCCTCTGGGTTGCCGCCGAACTTGGTCATGATCAGCTGATCGAGCGACATGGCTTAAGCCTCCTTCTTCGGCGCAGGCGCGGCGGCGGGGGTGACGGCCGGTGAAGCGACAGCCACAGATGGAGCACTGGTTGAGGACGAACCTGAGGTCGGAGCACCCGGTGTGGGCGAACCTGACGCTGGCGGAGCGCCTGGTGCCGGAGGCGGATTCGCAGCGGCCTGTTCGGCCTTCCGAACGCGATCCATCGACAGGTACTGATCGAGCGGGTTGTCGCGCACGTTGGAGATGTCCTGATACCCGCCCTGCTCGACGTAGTCCTTGCGCAGCGGGTGGCCAACCCAATCGTCCGGCAACATGATCCGGCGCAGATCGCTGTGACCGAGGAACGTCACGCCGAACAAGTCATAGACCTCACGCTCCAGCCAGTTCGCCGCCTTCCACACGTTCTCAATCGTGTGCACTTCCGGCTTCGCGCGGGGCAGCTCCACCTTGGAGCGGAAGATGTGCCGGTGCTCGTAGCTGTAGAAGACATAGACGACTTTGATCAGCCCCTGCTTCGGGTGATCCGTCGCGGTGAGATCTTCCAGGAAGTCGAACGCGAGCCCCGGCGTGGTCCGCAGGAACTCGCAGATCTCCACGATTTTGTCGGCGGAGAAAGTGCAGAACGGATCCTTCGTTGCGGGACCCAATGCGCCAATAGCGTCGCCGAACTGGGCGCTCAATTTTTGGTGAAGCTGTTCCGGGCTCAAGGCGGGCATGTTGGGCACTTCCCTGTGAGGCTCTCGTGATTCGCGACGAAGAAGAGGTTCAGACGTTGTCTGGGATCTCGTAGCCAGCACCGGTCTGACCGGGGCCGCGCGAGGGACGGAACTTCTGCTTCATGGTCTCGCGCTTGATCAACTCTTGAATGCGCAAGAAGCCTTCGGTGAGCGCCTCAGGACGCGGCGGACAGCCCGGCACGTAGACATCCACGGGGATGATCTTGTCGACGCCTTTCACCACTGAGTACGCGAGCTGAAAGAGGCCACCGCAGTTCGCGCAGGAGCCCATGGAGATGACGTACTTCGGCTCCGCCATCTGCTCGTAGAGGAGCTTGCAGCGCAGCGCCATCTTGTAGGTCAGCGTGCCAGCCACGATCATCAGATCGCTCTGACGAGGCGTGGCGCGCGGAACGGAGCCGAAGCGGTCCAGGTCCGCGCGCGGGCCTCCCGTCTGCATCAGCTCGATGCCACAACAGGCGAGTCCGAACAACAGGTAGAACATCGACGAACGGCGCGACCAGTTGATCAGGTTCTCCAAAACGTTGGTGCTGGTGGTCACCAACGCAGTCGAAGAGCCAGGGTCGTGGGCGTAACCTTTGAAGTCTTGTTTCTCAGCCATGGTGTTCTCCCGCGGCGTTTCGCCTGCGACATTCCAA
>JBQTKE010000651.1:0-10101 GCA_052386435.1 Myxococcaceae bacterium | reverse complement strand
GCACTTCGGCCGCCGAAGTGCGTATGGCGGCGGTGAGCGCGCTGCGCAAGACGAATGATCACCGGGTGGCGGATCTGCTCAAGCAGGTCTCTGAGTAGGACCCTTCCGTCGAAGTGAAGCTCAAGGCCGTCGAATGCATCCGCGAATTGCGTGCGTCGGGTGATGGGCTCAAGGGTTCCGTTGTCACCAGCGCGCAGCTCACGCGTCCCATGGAAAAGCTGCTCGCCTACGCGCGTGAACGGGGCGCCAGCGATCTTCACCTCACGCCGGGCGAGCCGCCGATCATTCGTGTCGACGGCGTCATCGAACGTCTGGAGTCGAAGAGGCTGGAAGCGGAGCAGGTCAATCAGCTGCTCTCTGAGATTCTCGATCCGGTTCGCAAACCCATCCTGGAGAAGTCAGGCGCGGCGGACTTCTGTTACGCGATTCCGGGAGTGGGCCGATACCGCGCCAACGTCTTCAAGATGAAGCGCGGTCTGGGCGGCGTGTTCCGCGTCATCCCCAACGTGGCGCCGCAGTTCGCGGACCTGCACTTGCCCAAGCACCTCAACGAGATCACGACTTTTCACCAGGGCATTCTCCTCGTCACCGGCCCCGCGGGCAGCGGTAAGTCCACCACGCTCACCGCGCTGGTGAACGTGATTAACGAGACGCGCAACTCGCACGTGCTGACCTTCGAAGATCCGGTCGAGTTCCTCCACCAGCCGCTCACGGCGCTGATCAACCAGCGCGAGATCGGCAAGGATTCGGACAGCTACGCGGCGGCGATGCGCGGCGCGCTCCGTGAAGACCCAGACGTCATCGTCGTCGGCGAGCTCCGTGACTCGGAGACGATCCAGTTGGCGTTGCTCGCGGCGGAGACCGGTCACCTGGTCGTTGCCACCATGCAGACCAACTCCGCCGTCGCCACCATCGACAAGTTGGTGGAGAGCTTTCCGCCCGCGGAACAGCAGCAGGTCCGCACATCGCTCTCGGAAAGCTTGAAGCTGATCGTGTCACAGCAGCTGGTGCCGAAGGCAGGCGGCAAGGGGCGCGTGTCCCTGGTGGAGATTTTGAAATCCACCTCGCCGGTGCGCTCGCTGATCCGCGACGGTAAGACCTTCCAGCTCCCCAGCACCATGGTGATCAGCCGCTCTCAAGGCATGCAGACCTTGGATGGGTCGATTGAAGAGCGCTTGGCTGCGGGGCTCATCACCATCGACACCGCTATCCAATACGCTGACAAGAAGGACATCTTCCAGAAGCGCAAGCTGGGGGGTGCCGCCGCGGCAGCAGCCACCGAGGAGGCGGGAGCGGCGCCCGCTGTAGGCGCTCCCGCCGCATCAACCGCCTCGCAGCCCGGAGCCGCGGGAGCAGCCCGCCGCCCCCTGGTGGCAGGCGGAGCAGCACCCGGCGCGGCCACCGGAGTGGCGCGTCCTCCAGGCGCCGCGGGAGGAATGGCGCGACCGCCCGGGCCAGCGGGAGCACCCGGAGCAGCGGCGAGACCCGGCGGCGTGGGTGGTCCTCCCGGAATGGTCAAGAAGCCTTAGGAGATCGAGCTCATGCAACCGACTGTCACTGCACCAGCACCCTCCGCCGCGCCGGCCGGCAAGACCGCGGACGCTTCGCGAATTGGCCGTTTCCTCAAGTTGATGAAGGACTGGGGCGCCAGCGACATGCACCTCTCCGTGGGCCGCGCGCCCATGTTCCGCATCGACGGCGCGATCTCGGAAATTCGCTACCGCACCTTGAGCGACGGCGATTTCAGAACGCTCGTCGAGCCGGTGACGCCCCCGCACCTCTGGCAGAAGTACGAGAAGACCGGAGACACCGACTTCGCCTACGACCTGCCCGGCGTCTCGCGCTTCCGCGTGAACCTCTTCCGCCAACAGCGAGGAATGGGAGCCGTTTTCCGTAACCTGTCCTCCAACCTCATCACCATCCAGAAGCTCAACCTGCCGGAGAGCATTGGCAAGTTCGTGGAGATGACGAGTGGCTTGGTGCTGGTCACCGGCCCCACGGGTTCCGGGAAGTCCACCACGCTGGCGGCGATCATCAACGAGATGAACACCCGCCGCGCGATGCACTTCATCACCATCGAAGACCCCGTCGAATTCGTGCACGAGAACAAGAAGGCGATGCTCTCGCAGCGCGAAGTCGGCAGTCACACCGAGACCTTCGCGGGGGCGCTCCGTTCCGCGATGCGAGAGAATCCCGACTGCATCCTCGTCGGAGAGATGCGAGACCTGGAGACCATCGCCGCCGCGTTGGCAGCGGCCGAAACCGGAATCTTGGTCTTCGGAACCCTGCACACCAACTCCGCGTCGAAGACCATCGACCGTCTGATCTCCGTCTTCCCCACCGACAGACAGAACGGAGTCCGCAACACCCTGGCGTCGGTTCTAAGGGGAGTCGTCGCGCAACAGCTCCTGAGAAAGAAGTCCGGAGGCCGCGCCGCGGCAGTCGAAGTCCTCTTCTCCAACTTCGCGTTGGGAGCGTTGATCCGTGAAGGGAAAACCCACCAAGTCCCGAGCGTCATCGCAGGCGGCAAGCGCGAAGGGATGATCGCCATGGACGACACGCTTCAGGGCTTCGTGGAGTCAGAGCTCGTAGAGCCCGAAGACGCGCTGGAAAAAGCGATCGACAAAGATCAATTCCGCAAGTTCCTGCGAAGCAAAGGCCACCACAAAGCCGCCGGGAGCGAGGAAGAGGGATCCGGAGCCCCGTAAGTCGAAACCCGGTCACGGGTCCGTCCTCAAAAACGGGCCCGCGCCCGATCTGTACCGGCGTCGTCTACGTCAACGCTGTCCGGCCGTGGCTTCTTTATTCAAAGGTGCCGCTCAACCTCGCCCCATTAGGGGCAACCGTCAGCTGCGTCTTCGGGCTGATGACGTAGACGATGGCGCCCGTGGCGACCAGCGCGGCCGCGGTCCCAATCAGCGCGTAGCCCACGACCGGAAACGCCCGCGCCTGCTTCGCGAACTGTTCGTACTCCGGCTGCGTGATGGATTGAATTCTGCCCGTGTCTCGCTGCTCGGCCTCGGCGAGCTCTTTCTGGGCTTTCGCGTGCGAGCCCATATAGAGGAACACGCCACCACCCACGGCCGCAGCGGCCCCCGTTCCCCAGAGCGCGTAGGACGCTTTGTGGGACGGCTGCTCGACTTTGTGCGGACCGGGAACAAAGTCAGGAGCGCGTGGAGCGGTGATCGGTGGCTTCACCACGACCGGTGGCGGGAGCGCTGGCGGCGGATACTGCGCGGTCTCCGACGAGAACAGCACCGCATCCAGATCACCAATGAGCTCGGCCCGCCATTCGAAGGACCCCGGCGCGACCTTCATTCGCGCTTGGTGATTCGACACCTGCGCATCGAACGACGCCCAACCCTTTCCGGGCCGACGCACGAAGAAGCGGACCTTGTTCACCAAGCTCAAGGGGTCTTCGACATCGACCAGCAGCGCGTCCGCCGTCTTGCCTCCCGTGAGCTGGATCGAGCCCTTGGCCTGCGCCTTGGCCCGCGCCTCATAGAACGGCGTCATGACCTTGGGCGAATAGTCCGACGGCAGCGTGTAGTCGGGATCCAACACCAGCAGTTGAATGAAGAAGGCGCGCGCGTTCTCCGGTTGGGACATGCTGGCCGTCGCCACACCCTGCGCCGCGAGAATTTTGAGGACAGTTTCCCGCGGGTTGCCATTCACCTGCTTGGCCGCTTGGAGCTCCGTTAACGCAGCGGGGTAGTTCAAATCGCTGATCAGCTCGAGTCCGCGGGTGAGCCGCGGATTGGCGAAAGCAGAGGATGCGATAAGCACACACACCCAAACTCTCCGGAGCCCGCGCATGGTCCAAACTTTAGCCGCACCAAGACCATTTGACACCTTTGTGCGCACTCTAGGATTGTGGTCGTTCGTGGATGGCGAACTCCTGGCAGACCGGTGAAGTCGTTGGTGGCTACTCGCTCCTCTCGCGCATCGCAGTGGGCGGGATGGCCGAGATCTGGCTGGCGAGGCAAGCCGGGCCCCACGGATTCGAGAAGACGGTCGTCATCAAACGGATCGCTGAATCGTTCAGCCACGATCCGGAGTTCGTGCAGCTGTTCCTGGACGAAGCGCGGCTGACCGCGCAGCTCAGTCATCCCAACATCGCCCAGGTCTTCGATCTCAAGGAGTACGGGGGTTCTTTCTATTTGGCCATGGAATACCTGGCCGGACAGAACTTGGCCGCGGTAGCGCGCACCGCCGTGCGCTCGGGACAGCCGGTGCCCATCTCGCTCGCGGCGTGGATCATCGCGCGCGCGGCGGAAGGCTTGGGGCACGCGCACCTCAAGACGGGAAACGATGGGAAGTCGCTGCGGATCATCCACCGCGACGTATCGCCGCAGAACATCGTGGTCACCTACGACGGGCAGGTGAAGCTGGTCGACTTCGGCATCGCCCGCGCGACGAACCGCTCCAGTCAGACCGGCAACGGCATGCTGCGCGGCAAGGTCGCGTACATGTCTCCGGAGCAGGCGCGCGGCGCGCCGCTGGACGTGCGGTCCGACATCTTCGCGCTGGGCATTGTGTTCTACGAGTTGGTCACGCGCAGCCGCCTCTTCCAGCGCGAGGACGACATCATCGCGCTGCGCGACATCACCTCGGAAGAGGAGGTTCCCCACGTCCGTTCCCGCAATCCGGATGTGCCGGTGGCGCTGGCGTCGATCATCGAACGCGCGCTGCGCAAGAACGTCGACGAGCGGTACCCCAGCACGCGTAATTTTCAGATCGCGATTGAAGATTGGCTTCGCAAGCAAGACGACGCGCCTGGCGCCGCCGAGCTCTCCGAATACATGAACATGTTGTTCGAAGACCGGATCGGCGAACAGGCGCAGTTCGTCGAACAGGTCAAGAACGGAGAGCTCAGCCCGGCCGGTGTGGAGCGCGTCCTCAAGCGAGAGAGCGCTTCGTCCATGCCCGGTGGCCCTCAGGTCGCCGCGGCCCAGCGCGCGCGTAGGATTCGCGAGCGCAACCGCCGTTGGATGATTGGGTTGGGCATTGCCGCGGGCATCATCGCGCTGGGGTTTCTTTACAGCCTGACGCTGGATGTCCCGGTGGAGCCCACCGCGCAAGTCGGGCAGCCGTCAGAGCCCGCGGCGAACCCCAAGGCGGTGAACACGCTGGTCGTCGAGACGCAACCGCAAGGCGCATTGGTCTTCTTGGACGGAAAGGAAGTGGGCCGTGCTCCGGTGGAGGTGATTGGGCTGATGGCGGGCGATCACACGCTTTCCGCGAAGATGGCTGGCTATCTCCCGACGGATCAGAAGGTGAATGTTCGTCGCAGCAGTCAGCGCACTCAGGTTGTCTTGCCGCTGACCCGTGACACGGAGCCGAGCCCGGAGACACCCGCGCCCATCACGTCCAAGCCCAAACCTCCTCCTCAGCGCAGACCTCAGCCGCTTACCACGGACAGACCACCACCGCGCAAGCCGCAGCCCGCGCAGACGGGCGTGCTCACGCTCGACACCGTGCCGTGGACGAATGTCTTCATGAACGGAAAACCGCTGGGGACAACTCCCCTCGTCGGGGTCAGCCTGCCCGCGGGAAAGCAGCAGTTCCATCTGGTGAATGAATCCAAGAGCCTCGACACCGTGGTGGAGATTGTGATTCCAGCGGGCGACGCCGTGACGAAGAAGTTGCATTTCTGAAGGTGGGTTACGGCGTGAACCTGCTTGCCAGATTCGCCGTGATGTTTCAGACGGTCCCCGAGTAGTCCAGAGCTGTGTCATACCTCTTAGCCCGCAATGCCCCGCTTGCTCTTCGGCGCTTCGCTTCTGGTGGCCCTGACTGCCAGCGCCAACCCCGCGCGTATTTCTGATGTGCGCTACGGGCTCGACGCGCTGCAATCGTTGGACCTCTATTTGCCCAAGACACCGGGACCGCATCCGATTTTGGCGTTCGTCCACGGCGGCGAATTCTTTGAGGGAGACAAATCGCAACACCAGCCCAAAGGCAAAGCCTTCGCAGCGGCGGGCGTCATCTTCGCCGCGGTGAACCATCGGCTCTCTCCGGCGGTGCGGCACCCCGCTCACGTCCAGGACATCGTGCTGGCGCTCAAGTACCTGCGCGAGCACGCCGCGGAATGGAGCGGAGATCCGTCGCGCCTCTTCCTGTCCGGTCACTCCGCTGGCGCGCACCTGGCGGCGCTGGTGGGGACGGACGAGCAGTTTCTTCACTCGCGTGGAATGGGTCCCGAACAGCTGGCCGGAGTGATGCTGCTGGACGGCGCGGGCTACGACGTGCCCCGTCGTTTGCGCCGGACGATTCCCGAAGTGCGCAGAGGCTATGAGCTGGCGTTCGGGACGGATCCACAGGCGTGGGCCGAGGTCTCTCCGCCTCGGCGCGTGCTTCGCGGTGAACCGCTGCCGCCTTTCTTGCTGCTCTACGCAGGCACGGCGCGCTCACCTCGCGTGCAGGCCATCTCCTTCGCGCACGTCTTGCGCGCCGCCGGAACCCGGGGCCGGCTGGTTCACGTTCCGGACCGCAACCACGTGACGATCGAGCAGCGGCTGGGCCAGCCTCGCGACAAAGCGTTTGCCGAGATGCTGCGCTTCATCGACAAGCCGAAGCTCCCGTGAAAGACGGGTGCCGGGAGGACCGGCGGCGCCGTGCTTGAGCAGCGAGCGTCAGCAGCAGTAACAGTCCCGGCGCCGCGTCGGTGGGAGCGTGGTTGCAGCCCACGGCATCCGCCAACCCGCCGCTGCCATCGTTGAGCGTCGTCCCGTCCGGCAAGACCGCGGGGCGGAGCCCTTCATCATTGGTGCCCGAGCGCGGGTTCACGGTGAGCTTCGAGCTTGTGGGAACGCTCTGCGATTTCCCGTCGCTCACGATGAGCTGGAAGGTCAGCACCGTGGGCTCCTGAACGTTGGGCGCGGTGAAGGTATCACCTTGCACCGTGACGGGCGCGCCGTCGGTCTGGCTCCACGTGGACGTCAGCGGATCATTGTCCATGTCAAAGCTGCCGGCGCTGCTGAGCACGACCTGCTCGCCGGAGGTCACGGTCCGTTCGGCGGGCGAGATGGCCACCGGGACGCGGTTGGTGCAGCGGTTGCCCGCATCGGCCACGGTGGCGTTGCCGGCGAGGTCCGAATTGAGCTGCAGCGGGAAATTCGCGGAGCGGCCCGTCGTCACAGTCATCTTTGGATCGCTCACGGTCACCGCGAAGCTGGCGTTGACGGTGCCGCTGGTCCCTTTCGCGAATGCAATCTTCACGGAGCCGGTGGCGGTGCCGTTAGACAGCACCGTGCCGAACGTCAGCTTGGGCCCTTCGGGGAAGGTGATGCCGGCGGTGGTGGTGCTCACCGTGCCAGTCGTCGCGGTCAGCCGGGTCCAGCCAATGTTCTTCACGGTCACGGTGAACACGCCTGCTTCGCCTGAATCCAAGACGCCGTCTTGATCGCAGCTGCTCAGGCTGTCCTTGAGCGTGGGCGCGATCAGGCTCAAGTCGCCGTTGCCGTCAAAGCTCTCCACCACAGGAGAGTTGGTCGCAGAGGCACGGTCGGGCGCGCGGGCGACGATGCCAGCGCCGCGCTTGGCGAACGCCTGGCCAAAGACTTCGAAGTCCTCCGGATCCTTCGCCATCGCCACCGCGAGCAGCGCGTCGCGCATCTCCAGCATGGTGGGGGAGTTGGGAGAGAGCTTGTACATCGCGACCATGTACCCGCGCATGCGCAGCTGCGCTTCCGCGAAGCTTAAGCGCGGCTTGGAGCGAAGCAGCCCCGCGTAGCCTTCCCAGAGCATGGTCGCGAAGATCTCACCGCTGTTGTGGACCTCCGCGTTGTCCACGCCGTCCGTGCCGAAGAGCGTGGGGACGGTGTCCGGCAGCGGCTGGTTCGCGGCGATGTGCTTGAAGGTGAGGCCGTTCTTAGCGGTGTCGGTGGTGTAGGGGACGCGGCGAATGCCGAAGTAGTAGCCGACCCCGCTGCCCGCTTGGCTGTAGCTCGCCAAACCGTAGACACCGTTCCAGTTGGCGTTGTTGGGAAGCGCCGCGTCCTCCTCGCGAACGACCATCAAGAGCGCGTGGAAGTCACCGAAGCCTTCGCCCATGCCGCGCGCCTGCGCGCCGGTGAGCCCCACCGAATTGCCGACCAGCCGTCCGGAGATGAAGTGACCCCACTCGTGCGCGACGATGGCGTTGTCCAGCGTGCCATCCCGTTGCAGCGCGGCGGCTCGGCTCAAGGTGACCGTCACCGCCTGGCCCGCGCTCAGCAACGTCTTGATCGACGCCCCGTCCGCTTGGGTGACGGAGAGAATGGCGCGGGTCGCGTTGGCGACTGTGCCGCTCATCGCCGGAGGGAAGGCACCGGCGATGTTGTCGGCAATGAGCACGCCGGTCGCGCCCGCGGCGACGGCATTGTTGTACTTGGTCGCGAAGTCGCAGGTGCCGCGATCCACCAGCGCGATGCGTCCGGGGAGCTGCGTGGTGAGCGCGGTGCAGGCGTCATTGGCAGGCGCGGCCCCGTCCACCGCGAGCGCGACCTGCGCGGAGAGCTCAAAAGTCACGGGTCCGAAATCAGCGGCGTTCGCGGTGAGCTCCTTCGCGGAGGGCGCGGTCAGCTTCACCGAGCGCGGCGCGTTGCCGTCGAAGATGTACATCTGCATGGTGGGGCGGCTGCCGTCCGCGGGCGTCTGCATGTTGGCGTTGTTGGTGCCAGAGAAGTCCTGCGCCTCCGCCAGCAGCGCGTCGTTCCCCAGGCCGCCGCGGCCCAGATTGTTGTCCTGACCGTTGAGCGCGGCTTCGTTGAAGCCCAGGTCGTAGTACCAGTCGTGGAAGAAGTTCACGTTATAGAAGAGCTGGGTGACCGCGGCCGCCGTCTGGTTCGCGGTCGCGCGCGGCGCGGCATTGACGTCATAGACGCGATCGAAAGTCAGCGCGGCGGTCGTCGCTGGCTGCAGGTCGCCGTCGCCCAGGTGATCCGGCGTGGCCAGGTCGGCGAACGCGCTCACGTTGTTGCCGCGGGTGACGGTGGCGTTGGCGGGGAGCCAGGGGTCGTTCTTGGAGAAGGGATAGCTGCTCTGCAGGGTGATGAGTGACGGCGCGGCGAACGGCGCTTGGTACCCGTCGGGAACGCCGGTGGGGTGCGGAGTGCCCGCCGTGCCTTGAGGTCCGTCGTGAGGAATCTTGGTCACTGGATCCGCCCAGACGCGGTAGCTGTCCGCAGCGGAGAGGTCTTTGCGGAACAGAATCGCGCCATCGCGGGCGGAGATGACGTAAGCGTAGAGTTCGGAAGACGTCGTCGCGTCGACCGGCGTCACTTCCAACTCCAAGTGGTACGCGGGCACCAGCGCGTCGGTGAGCGGGAAGAGGACCGGACGGGTTCGCAGGGGCCGCGCGATGCGGCTGCCATTCGCGGCGACCACGCCTTCTCCGTTGAACCACTGCCATTCTCCCTGCGACTCGCCCAACACCAGCGCCTCGGCCGGGAGCGCGGCTTCGGTGAGATCGCGGAACGCGGTGTCGAGCGCGCCTTGCGCGGTGAGCGTGAAGACCGGCGGCGTGCTCTGAGGCAGCGGCGACAAATAGCCGGAGAGCGCCACCGCTTCGAGCCGGCGGTTGAGCGCGACCTTGATTGAATCGCGGAACACCGGCGTACCGGCGACGTCGCGGCGGAACTCGAGGATGATCGCGCCACTGCCGGTGTCGTGGGTGCGAGAGAGCGGGACGGTGGCGAGCGCTTCAGGGTTGAAGCGGTAGAGCTCCGCGTATTCGTAGAGGTAGCGGCGCGCCGCCTGCTCCGCGGTGACGCCCATCTCCGGCAATGACGGCTGGCCGGGTGCACCTCCGCCGTTGACCACCACGCCCAGCGCGCGGGTGCTGAATTGGGACGTCTGAACGCGGGCGGGCCAGAGGAAAGTTGGAACGCCCAGCCGCCGCTCGACCTGGGTGATATGGCTCAGTTCTGCCAGACGCCGGGTGGAGGGGCTTAGCTCTGCGTCGAGCAGCGGGAGCGCGGCGGGGCTGTCGGTGAAGGCGTCGAAGTCAGGACGGGGGCGGGCCAGGGCGGCGCTCGAGGAGACCGTCAGTGCCGTTGCCGCCAAGAAACCAACCACCCGCATGCCGACCTCCGCGCGTTGAGCCCGTGAAACAGAAGG
>JBQTKE010000650.1:0-6810 GCA_052386435.1 Myxococcaceae bacterium | reverse complement strand
CGCGCTCGACACCGCACGGGGCGAGAACTTGGGGAAGGCGTTCGTCGTCACCCCCGGTCCCTTCTCCGACGAGGCCAAGCTCGTGGCCCAGGGTGCACCGCTTGAGCTCGTCGACGGCGCCACGCTCGCGCAGCTCATTCGCCAGCACCTGCCCGACGTCGCCAACCGACTCGGCCTGCCGCGCTAAATGTCGAAGGTCAGGCTTTACACTCTTACACTCTGCGGAATCCGCAGAGTGTAAGAGTGTAAAGCCTGACCCTCAGGTAGCCTCGCGCGCGTGCATCCCGCAGCCCTTCCTCCTCGCTCTGATGCAGATGCGTCGCTTCAGCCAGCGGGATGGCTGCCGCTTGTGGGCATGTACGCGCTCTACGTCGGCACGGTCGGTGTGCTGCTTCCGTATCACCCCGCATATTTGAAGTCGTTGTCGCTGACCGGACTCGAAGTCGGCCTGTTGTTGGCTCTGGGCCCTTTGATGGTCCTGTGCGCTCCCTCGTTTTTCGCGCAATGGGCGGACCGCAGCGGCCGACTCGATCGCGTCCTCACGGTCATCTCTTGTGGTGCGTTCCTCGGTCTCCTTCCGTTGCTGTTCGTCTCTCGCTTCGTCGGGTTGGCGATCGCGTTGATGCTGTACAACGGGTTCGCTTCGTCGATGACGAGTCTGCTCGACGGGCTGGCCCTGCACCGCGTGGGAATGACCGGTGGGACGTACGCACGGCTGCGACTCTTCGGATCGCTGGGGTTCGTCTGCTCCTCACTCGCTTTCGGACTCTTCTCGACCCCCACGCCCAGTCGATTGACCGTGATGGTGCCGCTGACTCTTGTCGCTCTCTATGCGGGTTGGAGCCTCACGGTTCGTTCGCGCGCACCCGTGGGTGAAGGTGTTGGGCGGTTCGCGGCACTGTCCCTGCTGCGCGACCGGGACATTCTTCTTCTGTTGCTGGCGTCGATGACGCATTGGATGGCGTGCGCGCCCTTTCACGGCACATTCTCTATTCACCTGAACGCGCTGAACCTGGCGCCCTCGGTCGTGGGCTTGAGCGCGGCGCTGGGCGTCGTCGCCGAGATCGCCGTGATGTACCTCTACCCTGCGTTCTCGGAGAAGATCGCCCCGCGGCACCTCCTCGCGCTGGCGTTCGCGGCGAGCGCTGTACGGTGGTGGGGGATGTCGCAAGCGCACTCAGCCAACGCCATCATCGCGCTGTCGGCATTGCACGGCCTCACCTTCGGTGCGTTCTACATAGCCGCCGTCGCGTTCCTGGCCCGACGCGTCCCGTCACACCTCCGTGCATCAGGGCAAGCGCTCTTCGGGGCAGTGACCTTCGGCGTGGGAGGGCTCGCCGGCTACCCGTTGGCGGGTAAGGGATACGACCTGTTGGGAGGCCACCGGCTCTTCATGGTCGCGGCCGTTGTGGAGCTGGTGGCCGCGGGCTTGGTGCTTTTCGTGCAACCTGCTGTTCTTCGGGCTGGGAATAAACCGTGAGACCTGCTGTCAGGACTGCTCTAGCCATGACCCCCCGTTTTGTCATCGTCTGTCTGTTGCTCTCTTCCAGCGCCTTCGCCCAAGCGGATTTGCTCTTCGGCAACGGCAAGCCAGCGATCTGGCGTGAAGAGGAGCTGGACCGCCGCTTCCTCAAAAGCAAGGTCAACCGAGCACTGACCCAGGGCACTCAGGATCCTCGGTGCGCGCAGCTCTTGGGCGGACTGCTCACGGTCCTTGCGGAGATCGCGCCGCGCCTCCACAAGCGCGACGACAACTTTTACCTCGATCCCGCGCTGGTCACCGCGCTCAACACGCAGATGAACTCGCAGCGCTTCCCCGGGACCGCGTTCCTGCAGAGCATGGTGCGGCGGGTGATGATCGATCGGCAGATGCCGCGCGCCTGGTTGGACATGGCGCCCAGCCTCAACGCGCGCATGACGATTGACGTGGGCAAGCTGCGTTACCTCGCGGATGGCGTGCAGCCCATCGACAGCTTCATCTTCACACTGCCGGTGCTGCGCGAGCGCTACGACATCGAAGTGACCCGCGCGACGACCGCGGCCGCGGATACTGCGCTCACCGCGTTCCGAGACAACTACCTGCTCCGCGACGTGGCTTGGGGTGGACTGATCCTCATCGACGCAGGACCGGAGCGGAAGCTCTCCAAGAAGAAGGCGCCGCAAAACGAAGAGCCCACTGGCCTGGTCGCGCAGCTGATTTACCAGGAGCTGCCTGAAGAGCCGACCAACCCACTGATGCGGCAGATCCCCGGCTTCCGTCAGAAGGCGCCGCCCAAGGTGAAGATCTCCGCACGACTCGCGGAGCAGCAGTACTTGGATCTATCGAAGCTCCCTAAGGGCGCCCGGCTCCTGGTGCGCGGCCGGCTCTGGGAGATGCGGCCCGGTGCGAAGGAGCTGGAGCTGCGCGACGCGCTTCTCTTTGAAGATCGCGACTGGTCGAAGGGTGCGAGCCTGGTCGATCCCGCCTCGGTGCATGGCTGCCCCTTCGCCGTAAACGAGCTGACCGGCCTCGCTCCTCAACAGCCCGGGGGTTTCGCGCACTAACCGCACGCAGAAAATCGGCGCTGCTCCCGCGGGCTCGAAAGAGACGAGGGACTCTGCGAAAAGGAGAAGTTGGAGCGGCAGACCCGGTTGGCGCAAGCACACTGCTCGCGCTCAGATGTTGAAGCAGCCCGCCGCTCCCTCCTCGGCTTACTGAACCGCAGTCGCCTTCTTCTTCATCTCTTCCACTCCGTTCGCAAAGCTCTGCTTCGCGTTCAGCACCACCGTCGGAACGTCGGTGGAGACCACGCCGCCCGTGTACGCCATGCCTTCGTCGGATTCAGCGGCGGCGACATCGCCCCAGATCCGCTCGCCGGACTTGTCATACATGTTGAGCGTCAGGACCGAGTTGGCCTTCGCGCGAAAGCCCATCGCGTAGGGTTGGAGGCTCCAGCTCTCCGCGACGGCGACCACCGCGTCGACGCCCAACTTCTCACAGAGCTCCTTCGCCTGTTCCGGCGTCAGCTCCGCGCGATCGTTCGCACGGTCTTCCGCGAGGAAGCGCATGCCTGGGGTCGTGTAGTAGCCGTCGAGCTTGTCCTTGCCCATCGACTGATAGGCAGGGTTCCCCTTGAGCTCGTCGATCGTCAGGAACGTGTAGTGCATCCCATTCATCTTCTCGATGAACGTCTTGCCGTTCGCCTCAGCGCTCTGCTGCCGCGCTTCGTCCGACTGGGTGGTGCCCAAGAAGAGCCGCGGGTTGAGCGCGTACTGGACGAGGGCAGCCTTCTTCACCTGCGAGTAGTTCTCTTTCTTGATGTAGAAACGCGAACACCCGCCCAACACCATTGCAGCGAACACACCGACGAGAAGCTTCAGTTTCACGCTGATCCCTCCTTGAGAGTGATGCCTGTGGTTGTGAAGGCGCGCACGCTAGCGGTTCGGCTCCGCGCTGAAAAAGAAAAAGGGCGTCACTTCACTTGCGCATAGAGGTGGTCAAGTGCCGCACCTGAGGCCTGCTTGGCGTTCAGGGCAAGCGTCAGCGCGTCGGTGGAGATCACCCCATCCGTGGCGCCCATGCCCTCTTGCGATTCGCCCTCCGCTTCTCCGTGCCATAGCCGCTTGCCGGACTTGTCGTAAAGGTTAAGCACGAGCTGCGTCTTGAGCTGCGCGCGGAAGCCGTCCTTCTCAAACCGCACCGTCCATTTTTCCGCGGAAGCCATCACCGCGTCTACTCCCAGCTCCAGACAGAGCTTGGCGGCCAGCGTCCCGTGGAGCTCCGCCCGCTCGTTCTCGTCGCCCTCGAGGATGAAGCGCATCCCTGGCGCCGTGTAGAGGTACCCGTCCAGCTTCTCGTTGCCGCGGATCTGATAGTCGACGTTGATGCTCAGCTCTTCAAGCGTGGTGAACTTGAAGCGTTCGCCCAGCTTGGCCATCAGCGCCTTCACGTTGGCGTCCGCGGCCTGGGTGCGGAGGACGTCGAACCGAGGCGTGCCCTCGATGTCTCCGGGATCGAGCGCGTACTGAACGAGCGCGACATGCTTGATCGGCTCCAGGCGCTTCTTCAGCGTTACGCAGCCCAGCGGAGCGACCACCAGCAGCGCAATGAGCGCGCGCCAGAAACGAGAAGCTGACGCCGCTGTGTCGGTCATCACCAGGACGCTGGCGGACCGGGGACCGACCTCATCACTGTGCTCGGTGCTGTCCCGAAAAAGCTGTCGGCTCATCGTGTGTAGCCCCTCACTCGGTACACCAGGCGCCCCGCCAACTCGCGGAGCGCATCGCACGTCATGGCCAGATTGCCCGCGCGGGGCAGCAGCGCGAAACCATTTCTCTGCGTGCTGCGGTGGTCGACCGAGAGTGTGTCCACCTCCAGCCCCGCGGCGCGGAAACAACCTTCCGCACGAGACATATGGGCGGCACTGGTGATTAATAACAGCTTACGCCAGCTATTTTTCGCCGAGACCGTCTTGGATTCGACCGCATTTTCGTATGTGTTTCGACTTTGTTCTTCCAGATGCACCTGGGCGTCGGGGATGCCCCATTCGCGCAGCTGTCGCGCATGGAAGAATGACTCGGGCCGCACGCCCTTCACCGGGAAGGTGTTTCCACCTGAGAGCAAAAGCTGTCGCGCCTGCCCCGTCTTGAGCAGAGAGTAGCCCGCGAGCAGCCGTTCGGCGGCGGCGTTGAATTCAGCCTGACCCGTCTCCTGACTCGCCACCGAGTCCAGACCTCCACCGAGGACGATCACCGCGTCATACGTCGCGCGTGCGTCGAACGTCGAGGTGGCGCTCGCCTCCGTCCAACGCATCAACAAATTGGAGACGAAGGGGTTTGAGAAGAAGCAGAGCGTGAAGACCGCTGCGCCCATGAGCCCTGCGAGGCGCCTGGGGTGACGGCGCCAGAGCAGCGCCGCGGCCATCAGCAGGAGCGCCCACGACAGGGGCGACAACAGGAAGTCGAGCGTCTTGGAGAGGAGGACGAACACCGCCCCGAAGAAGTGCCAGAGTACCCTCGCTGCGTCGAGCAGATTGCGCCAGACGGTCTGCGCTAAACGAACTGCTTGGGCTTCAGCGGCCCGCAGTCGATGAACCAGCCTTCACCGTCACCGTTGGGGTCGACCAGCTCAATACAAAGACGTCCGTCGCGGACCGCGGCTTCAGCGACCAGGTTTCCAACCTTCACCGTGGCGAGCGAGGTGAGGTCCTGTTCAGGCTCGGGCTCGGTGGAGATTTGCAGCTCAATCATGTTCGACATGGGATGCACCTTCTTTGTTGCAAAGCCAGAGTCGTCATTCGGCGCGAGAGCGTCAATGCGCGGACCGGCGACCAGGTGCGCGCTCTGTGCTCGACTGTCTCGATGTGTTTTTCCGGCGCGCGTTGGGAGAGGACTCAGGCGGCGCGAGCAGTCGGGCGCAAGACTCAGCCCGCACGGCACGTGGGCGCACCTCGCGTCAGGTGTGGCAATCACAGGCAACAATGCGCGCCTGACGAGCACAGCGACAAAATCCGTCTGTGTTCGCCAGAGGATGGTGCGTGATTGTACAGAGGGAGACTCTTGGCGCCCCGCGGCGAGCCCCTGCGCATTGAGTGAAGATCCCCCTCTCCCCTGCGCGGGTAAGCGCCATGTCGCATCTAGGGCCAGACGGCCGCCTATGGGCTCGCGGGTGCGGCCGAGAGAGCAGGCGTCTCCGCCAGTGAAAACTCCGGAAACCCGCTTTGACTTGCCCGCTGGCAGATGCCTAATTCGGCGCCCTCGGTGAGACGGAAAAGGCGCCATAGCCCGACCACGCGGCTGGTCTGGGGGCTCGTGAGCTCCGTGGTCGGCCATGTGCTGCTGACGCTCGTCACGGTCGTGTATCTGAAGGCCACGGCCCGCGTTCGCCCGCCTCCCGCGAGGCCGATCACGATGCGCACCTACGATGCGCGGCAATGGGAGCTCAACCGAGGGGGTACCGTTCCTGCCAAACCCCGCGCGCGGAGCACGCCGGTGGGACAGATCGTCGATGTCGCCCCGGGAAATGGACAGGAAGCGCCGGATTCGAAATACGTCGCAAAGACCAGCAACCGCGTGCAGCGCGAGACCCGAGCACGTGAGCAGACCAACGTCTACAGCCAAGCCGCCGCGCGAACCGCGCCCGCGCCGCAAGCGCTGTCCGCCGCGAAGGGCAAGTCGAGCGGTCGCGCGACTCCCAGCGCGAAGGCAGTGGGGCTCGCGGACCGTTTCACCGGAAGCGGTGGAGCGCGCTTGAGCGAGCTCCTGAAACATTCAACCGGAGCCCGCGAAGAGAAAAACCCTGAATCCGACGAAACAGCCGGTCAGGACTTCGGAGAGACGCAGAGACCAATTGGCGAAGATGCGACCCTCGCGGGCGGCGGCGCTCCGAATGACAACTTGAACAATCTGCCAGCGGGGGATGGGACCTACCTCAACACGCGCGAATGGCAGTTCGCTTCGTTCTTTAATCGCGTGAAGCAGGCCGTCTCCGCCAAGTGGGATCCCAACGGTCGTCTGAGAAATCACCGCGGCATGTTCTACGAACGCGCCACAGTGCTCGTCGTAACCCTGCGCGCGGACGGCTTGCTTGCGGATTGTTTCGTCGCGAAGAGCTCCGGCATGGACACGCTCGATCTCGAAGCAGTGCAAGCCTTCGAACGCGCCCAGCCCTTTCCGAATCCGCCGCAAGCCTTGGTCTCCAACGGGAGGCTCCGCTTCAACTTCGGCTTCACCGTCACCCACGAGCCGGGTGGCCTGCCGCGGATGTTTCATTGAATCCAAAATTGGCAGTGAAACAAGGTGAAGCCATACAAGTTTTGGCACCTGCGTTCG
>JBQTKE010000649.1:0-4620 GCA_052386435.1 Myxococcaceae bacterium | reverse complement strand
GGTCCATCGCCAACATCGCGACCCTGATCGGCCTCATCGGCACCATCGTCGGTCTGATCGGCACGTTCCAATCCTTGGGCAACGTTCCCGCGGACCAGAAGCAGGCGCTGCTCTCCGCCGGTATCTCCGAAGCGATGAACAACACGGCGTTCGGTCTCTCGATCGCCGTGACCTGCATCACCTGCCACCTGATTCTCACCGCGTACGCCAAGCGGATGGTGGAAGTGGTCGAGCTCAACGCGCTCAAGCTGGAGAACCTCTTGGCTCGACGCAGCGCGGGCGAGACCAGCGCCATGGACTACGAGAAGTCCGCCTAAGGGATCGCACCCATGGCGTTCTACTTCTCGAAGCGGAAGCTCCGACCGGCAGAAGAAGAGGAGACGGGCGAGCTGAACATCGTCCCGTACCTCGACATTCTGATGAACCTGATCATCTTCATGCTCCTGTCGATGACCGGCCTGGCCGCGTTCGGCATTCTCAACGTCAACGCACCGAACTACGGCGGACCGTCCGCGGGCGCGGCGGCGGACACTCCGGAGGCGCCAAAGCTGCTGTTGACGGTGCTCATCTCCAAGAAGGGCCACTTCATCGCGGGCGCTGGCGCGGTGTTGGGTCAAGCGGGAGACCCGGCTGCCGCGCCGACCACGTCCACGGAAGGCGAGCCTACGGTCCCCAAGAAGACGGACGGCAGCTACGACTACCCGGCGTTGACGTCGCAGCTGATGAAGGTGAAGGGTGCGTTCCCGCAGGAGACGAAGGTGATCATCGCCGCCGAGGCGGACATCCCTTACGAGAACCTCGTCGAGACGATGGATGCGATCCGCGAGACCAAGGATCGCAAGCTGCTGTTCTCGGATGTCACGCTCGCCACGATGTGAGGGGTCGACATGTCTGAGGGAAAGAGCACCGAAGAGAAGGGCGCCCACGTCAGCGACGAAGACAAGCAGCGGATGATGTTCCGCAAGGCCTTGGCGCGGAAGAAGCGCAAGGACCGCGAGGCCGCTGGCGAGATCAAGGAGCTGAACATCACCGCGATGATGGACATGATGACCATCATTCTGGTGTTCCTCTTGAAGTCGTATTCGTCGTCGTCGGTCGCGCTCACCGCATCCGAAGACGTACGGCCGCCCATCTCCGCCACGCGCGCGACGCCGAAGGACACGGTTGCCGTGACCGTCACGCCCAGGCACGTGCTGGTGGGTGACAAGGTCGTGCTCGACTTGCAGAACGGTCAGGTTCCGCCGGCCGCGCTCAACGGGCGGCTCGTCGTTCCGCTGGATGCCGCGTTTCGCAAAGAGGTCGACAAGCTCAAGTACATCGCCGACCGCAATCCGAACGCGCCGTTCACCCACGAGCTCTCGGTGATTGGGGACAAGAAGATCCCCTACGACTTACTGCTCACGGTGCTCTACACCGCGGGCCAGAACGAGCTGGAGAACTACCGGTTCGTGGTGATTCAGCGCGAAGAGGGCTAGAGAGACGGCGCCAGGTACGAGCCGCCACGCGTCTCCTGTTCGTGCCGAGTCGCGTCTTCTTCGCAGCGCAACGCGAAGGGCAGGGCTTGCAGTCGCTCGAAGGCGATCTCTCCTCCGCAGTCCACGCATTCACCGAACGTCTCCTGATCCATCCGCGTGAGCGCGGCGTCGATCATCATCAGCTCTTGGCGGTGGTTCTCCACCAGATGGGAGAGGGTGTAGTCGGCGAGCTCGGTCTGCGCCCCCTCTTCATATTCTGGGTCGCGCTCTTGGTCTTTCAGAGCGGCAAGCTCTTGTCGGGCCCCTGCCGACGTCTCCAGCAGATCACGTCGCCGCTTCTGCAGCGTCTCCCGCAGCTCCCTCAAGTCGCTCGTTCGGGTCATCTGCTTCTCCTTAAGGCATGAGTTGAAGGCATGAGTTGCAAAGTGTCTGAAAGCTAGGGACCTGTGACGCGTACGACACGGCCGGAAACGTGCGCTGCCGCGGGCCTGGCTGAGCAGCAAGCAGGCCCAGTTGGGACAGCGCAAGGTCCTCATCTTCCTGTGAAAGCGCGTTGCTGCTAACAGGGCCGCGCGCTTCCGCTCCAGAGCGGGACTAAGGAGGCAGTTTGAGTCAGCACGGCGTCACCATCGTGGGCGGAGGGCTGGCGGGGACCGAGTGTGCGTACCAGCTGGGCAAGCGCGGCGTGAAGGTCACGTTGCGAGAGATGAAACCGCACCGGCGATCGCCCGCGCACCACAGTGATCGGTTGGCGGAGCTGGTCTGTTCCAACTCCTTCCGGTCCGACAACCCTGAGAGCGCGGTGGGACTGCTGCACTTGGAGCTTCGGCAGCTCGGGTCGCTGATTCTGCAGAGCGCGGACGCAACGCGCATCCCCGCGGGTGACGCGTTGGCCGTGGATCGCCTGCGCTTCGCGGATGCTGTGATGGCGCGGCTGCAAGGGGAGGGGGGCGTGCAGCTCACCGCAGGCGAAGTGGAGAAGCTCCCGGACGGGCCGGTGGTAATCGCCACGGGACCGCTGACGTCCGAGGCGCTCACCGCCGAGCTCGCCTCGCGCGTCGGAGAGAAGCTCTACTTCTACGATTCCATCGCGCCCATCGTCGCGGCGGACTCCATCGACTACGGCATCGCGTTCAAGCAGAGTCGCTACGGAAAGGGCGGAGGAGACGACTACCTCAACCTCCCGCTCAACAAAGAGGAGTACACGCGCTTCGTCGCGGAGCTGCGCGCCGGAGAGAAGGTGAAGCCGCACGCCTTCGAGGAACCCAAGTACTTCGAAGGGTGTCTGCCCATTGAAGTGATGGCAGAGCGAGGCGACGACGTGCTGGCCTACGGCCCGATGAAACCGGTGGGGCTGACCGATCCGCGTACCGGCAGGTGGCCGCATGCGGTGGTGCAGCTGCGCATGGAGGACGCGCACGGCTCCAGCTACAACCTGGTCGGCTTTCAGACGCGGCTGACCTGGCCGGAGCAGAAGCGGATCTTCAAGCAACTTCCCGGGCTGCAGAACGCGGAGTTTCTTCGGCTGGGACAGATCCACCGCAACACGTTCATCGATTCGCCGCGCCTACTCGACGCTGATCTCTCGCTGAAGTCCGATCCGCGGATCTTTTTCGCGGGGCAGATCACTGGGGTCGAAGGGTATGTCGAGTCCGCGGCGTGCGGCTGGTTGGTTGCCCAGTTTGTCCACGCGCGCCTCACCGGGATGACCTTCGTGCCTCCGCCGGCGACGACCGCGTTGGGAGCCCTCTACCGGCACGTGACGGGCGAAGCGCATCCGCCCGGTTATGAATACCAGCCGACGAACATCGTGTTCGGGTTGTTTCCGCCCATCACAGCGCGGGCGAAGAAAGCGGAGAAGCGGGCGATGTATTCGCGGCGAGCGCAGGAAGATTTGGCAGCGTGGCGCGCCGGCTCATGGGAGAACGGGCCCGTCGCAAAGGCGGGTTGAACCGGAGGCTTCATGCGTTGTGGTTTGGTGGTGCTGGCGGCTGCGGCGTTGTCGATGGGAGCGTGCAAGAAGGGCGGCAGCAACGAGCCCGGCGTGAGTGCGCACGGTCTGACCGGCGCCGGAGTCAGCGTGAGCGGTGGCATCGCGGCTGACCTGCGCGCCACGGCTGATCGCCGCTTCATCACCTTCCTCACCGACTCCATGAAGCCGCGCGTGGACGGCATCCCGCCGCAGATGCTGGTGGGCGTGCTTCAAGCCCTTCCCGTGAATGGCGGCGCCGCGCGAAAGTTGGGCACGGGTGTGACGAACCTTCCGGGTGGGTACTTGACCTCGGCGGATTCGCGGTGGGTGCTGTATCTGGGAGGGTTCAACGCCGCGTCGCACTCGGGAACCCTTCATGCGGCGGATCTCAAGGACCCTTCGTCCGATCCCGTTCGACTGGACGCGGACGTGACGTACCTGCTGCCTAGCCCCGACTCGACGACCGTGGCCTACGTGAAGAGCGGGGTTTTGAAGGTCGGCTCCTTGCCGAAGGGCCCGTTCCGCGAGGTCGCGGGCGAGGTCACCACCGCTCAGTTCTCTCCGGACAGCGCCTACCTCGCGTTTCGCCGCAGCCCCTCTGCCGCGGGCGGTTTGGGACTGGTGAAGGTTGCGGGCAGTGAGCCGCTCAGGAAGCTCTCGGATCAAGTGGGTGACTACACGTTCTCTCCGGACGGAAAGCGTCTCGCCTTCGCAGTGCGCAGCACCACCACGCCGGGAACCTTTGATCTCTTCGTGGCCTCCGTGGCTGACGCCAAGCCCAGCAAGGTCGCAACGGGCAGCAGCGGCTTCGCGTTCTCTCCGGACGGAAAGTGGCTTGCGCGCACCGAAGGCAGCAAGTCCGTCGAAGCAGTGAACTTCGTCGGCGACGTGGTGGTTGGCCCCGCAACGGGAACCGCGGGGACCAAAGTCGCCACCAGCGTCAGCAGCACGGGCTTTGGCTTCTCGCCTGACTCCACCAAGCTGGCAGCACTGGAGAAGTTCGACTTCAGCAAGGGCCGCGAGTGGGGGAGCTTGGTCTACGTCGATCTCAAGGACAGCAAGCCGAAGGAGCTCGCCAAACGGGTGAAGACGTTCCTCTGGGCGCCGGACAGCCAGTCCCTCGCGTTCCAGCCCATTGACTTCCACCAGGAGTTCGGTGTCTCCGCCAACCTG
>JBQTKE010000648.1:0-3295 GCA_052386435.1 Myxococcaceae bacterium | reverse complement strand
CGCAGCGACCCTTCTGTCCCTCCGGGCTCGCCCTTTCGCACCTCGGGTACTCGCTTCGGAGGTCCCGGGTGCCCGCTTTCCACTCGACCTCTTTCGCAGTTTCCCGGTTCATTCCTCCTCACCGCGGGCACGCGCAGCGACATTGACGTGAAGTACGACGGACAGAAGGAAATGGATACCCGGGGGAGGCTCTCGCGGGAGATTCGACGCGTACCTGGCGGCGCAGCCCAACCGAGCTCACCCCTCGGCGGGATGACACGGACGCCCCCGCCATACATCCGGTTCGGACCTTTCCGAAGCCCGACGCATGTCCCCGAGCCCCCCAATTCGGGGCCGAAGGACCGGAAGTAACGCGCTTAAAAGCGGAACTCCGGACCGAGCACGGCCTCCACATGGGTGAACGGCGTCGAGAGAACGATGCCGTACGCCAAACGAACGTCGGCCGCGATGCCGAAGGACGGACCCCATTGGTAGGACAGTCCGGCGCCCGCGGAGACGTCTGCGCCGAGGCCAGTTCCATTGTTCGTGGTGAAGAACAAGCCGGCTCCGACAGACAGACGCGGCTGCAACGGCCGACCTTCACCAACGGGCGTGAAGACGAGCGCCACGCGCGGCTCCAGCCAATTCGCGTTTGCCGACTCCGCCGCCTGACTGAAGCGGCCCGCCACGCCAACCGCCAACCATCGGTTGAGCGGCATCATCAGCTCGGCGCCTACCGCGATGGCATGATCCGGTCCGGGGTCGCACCCGCCATAGAGGCCACCCGCCAGGTTTGCGAGTAGGCAGACCTCCTGTCGCGTGAGCACAGCCGCACCGCCTTGAAGCCGGAACTGCCAGCTGCGTGGAACCGGCGCTGTGGCCGGCTCAGCAGCCACCACCGCCGCTTCGCCTCTCGCCGCATGCTTCGCCGGGTCCACCGCCTTCAACGCGCTGTCGTCGATTGAGACGCGTTGATCGCGCACCAACCTCACGGTCGTCTCGCGGACCGACGCGGGCCGCACCTGGGTCACCCGGTATTCGCCTTCCTCCATTCCGAGCTCGAGCGGCAGGCCCGGGCGCTTGTTCACCTCCACCACGAGATTGCCCTGTCCGTCGCGGACGAAGACACGTCCCTCCATCGTCGGAGGCAAGGCGAGGACCGCGGCCGTGCCGCGAAGATCCGTGAGCACCACCTCGCCCCTCCCCGACACCGCCATCTCGTACGACGGATGCTGGGGCCCGAGCGCAGTGCTCTGTGTCTGCGCGAGCGTTTGGTCAAACGCGAAGCGATACGCCTCATGCAGCGTGACACGACCGTCGCCGCTGAGATCCGCCCCGCCGCGAAGGCCGGCCAACAGGCTGCGCGTGAAGAACGAGCCACCGAGATGATCCGACTCCTGCGACAGCTCCGCGGCGGAGCTCGACGTGAGCACGGCATCTCCGGTCACATCCGACGAGTGGTCGACGAGAAACGGCGCGACCTTCGTTCCACCCTTCGCGCGCGCGAAACTGCCGGACGAGCATGAGTCCAGGACCGCAATCCGGAAATCTGCCGGCGCACTCTGCAGCTTCTCTCTCAGGCGCGCGTATTCAAGCGCTCCATCCCGCAGCACCAGCCCATGCTGATCCGCATGACCGGAGTAGTAGAAGACGAGCTCCGCCCGACGTCCGGTGGCCCTCGCTTTCGTCACGCGATCTCCGACACGCGTGAGGGCGTAGATGAGCTCCGCCGAAGAAGGATTCTCCAGGAAGCTTTCGTCACCGGGGTTCACACCTCCGAGCAGCTGCATCACGGACAAGAACGCGCGCGCGTCCGTTGTGGCGTGGACCAACCTGCGCTGACCCGTTCCGTCATTTGCGCCGACGACAACCGCGAACCTCTGTCGTGCCGGACCTTCAACACCTGCGCAAAGAAGCGCGGCGACAAGCGTGGTCACAACCATCATGGAAGTTTCCTCAGTGTGATCGCGGTCTGCTGCAGCTTGGAGGAGATGGCCTGACCGTCCTTCACCGCGGACACGACGGGCTGGAGATCAAAAGGCTCTTCGGCCGTGACGAAGATGAAGCGCTCGAACGAAGGCGCCGCGTCCAGGCGGTACGCGCTCGGCAACCGCGCTGCTCCAGAGCCGAGGGCAACGGCCTGACGTCCTGCCTCTGGCAGGTGTTGCGTGACGTTCCCCGCGCCGTCAACGGAGAGGATCGCGCCGTACCGCGCCTCGCCCGCCGCGTAGGAGAGCTGGACGAGATCTCCCTCGCGAACGTCTGCGCCATCGTTCAGCAACTCCGCGCCTGAGGGAGATTGACGGTAGACGCTGACCGACGGTCGCAACCCCTTCGCACGTTCCGTGGGTCGGGGAAGGACAACCGCCACGACGAACAGGGCCGCACATACCGCGAGCCCCGCGACGAGCATCGGCTGCACACGTTGCTTCCTCGCGACCTCCCGGATGCGGGGGACCACCCGTTCGGGAGGGAAACGTCGCAGGACCTCGTCATCCGAAGGAACGAGCGTCATGGGCTCGGCGGACTCGCGCTCACCCAGGGCGGCACGCTCTCGGAGCCATTTGTTTCTCCGCTCTGCTTTCGACATCAGCGTTCCTCCAGATCCTTGAGCCGCGCCCGGATCAGCCGCAGCCGGAAGCGCACACCTGAGACGGACATGCCGACCTCCTTGGCGACCTCCTCCAACGTCAGTCCGTCCAGGTAATGCAGCACCGCCATCGTCCGGGTGGACGGGCGTTCCGCTCCGAAGAGCCACTCGAGCAGCCGGCTCGCGCCCACACGGCTTTCCAGGTCCTGCGCCAACTCGGCGTCGGACCCAGTCCCGGTGAAACGTTGCTTTCTCCGTCGTGCGTCGCGCAGCGCGTTCAGACAGAGGTGCGTGGCGATCCGGTTGAGCAGCGCGGACGTGGCAGGGACGCCAGTTCGCGCATGCGTGAAGCGGACGAAGACCTCTTGCATGCAATCCGCCGCGTGCTCGGAATCTCCGAGCAGCTGCACGCACCGCCGGTACACCATGGGCGCGTAGCGGCGGTAACAGGCGTCGATGTCGAGCGCGGAAACATCCATCGGACGGCTCTAGACACCGGGGGGCCGTGCCGGTGTCAGTGCGGGGTGGCGAAAAGAGCCGTCCTTGCACCGGTGCAGGGAGCAGATCAAACGCGCCCCAGTGATTTCAGCCGTGTCCGTTTGGTGGCGTTCAGCTGCAAGACGAGAGGCTTCTGCCCTTCGTGCACCACGCGCCGGGCGCATGAGACGGCGGCGCACTGCGAGGAGGTGCTGCCCCCAGTGGGCTACCGGCAGTGGACCCTGTCGC
>JBQTKE010000647.1:0-2907 GCA_052386435.1 Myxococcaceae bacterium | reverse complement strand
CGATGGTGCTCGCTCGAGCGCGAAGCAATGACGACCTTCGCGCCCAGAGCGCACATACCGCGGCTGATCTCGAGGCCCAAACCCGTTCCGCCGCCGGTGACGACCGCGACTTGGCCTTCGAACGTGTCGGGCGGAAGCCAGCGTGCGCTCTCAGGAATGATGCTCATTGGTAGATACCTACTTTCCAGCACGCGAGAAGTCGCGTGTTGTCCGAGCAGGACCCCCTTTCAAACCGTGCATGCGATTTTCCCGCACACGGCTTACCGGCAGTCGGTCGAGGGTCAGCATTGCACAGACTTGGGGTATTGCACGGTGCCGCGCAGTCGATGGAGGCCCAAGTTCCAAAAGAAGTCGCGTGTCCATGTTTCGCTGAGTCCCGCACGCAGATTTCGGCCCGCACGTCGCACCAAAAAGCCGCGCAGGCGACGCCACACGTAGCTGTCGGCCTGGTTGAACTTCAACGCCGCGTTGCCCGTGCGAAAGTAGTTGCCCCAGCCGCGCAAGAGTGGGTTCAGCCGCGCGATGATTTCACGCACGTCCTTCACACCGCTCCAGCGTCGATCGGTCAACTCGTGCACGCGCTCGTGCAGCCGCTTCAGGCTGCGAGCACTCGGCCAGCGGTGCAAAAAGTACGCGACCTTGCCCCGCTGCTCCAAGATCCGACCGCTCATCCGCTTGTGCAGATGACAGCCGAGGAAATCGAAGCCCTCCTTGCCCTGATACAGATCCACGCGCCGAGTCTTCTCGGGGTGCAGTTCCAGTTTCAGGTTGGAGAGGATGCGCCGAATCGCCCGCTCCGCTTGCAGGCACATCAGGTCCGAGGAACACATCACGACGAAATCGTCGGCGTAACGCACCAGCGTCCCAAGATGGGCGTAGCGCGCTTCCCACTCTTCGTCGAGCCGGTGCAGGTAGATGTTCGAGAGCAGCGGAGAGATCACTCCACCTTGTGGCGTGCCACTCATGAGCTTGCGCTCCTGCCCGTCTTCCATCACGCCCGCCTCCAGCCACTTCCGGATCAGCTTGAGCACCCGCCGGTCGCTCACTCTGCGCGCGACCTCGCCCATGAGAATCTCACGGTCGAGGCTGCCGAAGAAGTCGCGGATGTCCGCGTCGAACACATGGTTGCCACCGGGTGATGCTCCGCGTATGCGCAGTACCTCCAGCGCCATCGTCGTGCTGCGTTTGGGCCGAAAGCCGAAGCTGCACGGACGGAAGTCGGCTTCGAAGATCGGCTCTAAGACGATCTTCGTCGCCATCTGCACCACGCGGTCGGTGACCGTCGGGATTCCCAGCGGGCGCAGCTTGCCGCCCGCCTTGGGGATGTACCGGCGCAAGACCGCTCTTGCTTGGTACGTGCCATCGCGCAACGCGACGTGAAGCTCTTCGATGAAGCGCTCCACTCCGCGCTCTTCCACGGACGCGATCGTTTCGCGATCGACGCCCGCGGCACCTTGATTGGATCTCACCCGCTTCCACGCTTCCCTCAGGACGTCACGCCTGAAAATGCGGTCGTACAAGGCGTGAAAGCGGCGCCCTTTCGTCTGCTTGGCTGCCTTCCATAGCCGCTGCTGAAGTCGTCGCACGTTGTCGGGAGGTGATTCCTCGCCGGGGGAGTTGGACCGATCGAAATCGGTCATGCCCTTGCGCTTACCCTCAGTGTCGGCGTGACTGCCGCAGAGGCCCTTCCCTCCAAGCGCGTTGTTCGTCGCGCTCATCGACGGTACTACGGCCTCCTCGGACTCCCGCTGCGCAACGCTCGCTTTCGCCTTCGGCTTATACGCGCGTTCGTGTCCCGACTCGGACTGCGCAGACGGGTCTCTCCTGTTCCTCGTCGCTCCGTGTTCGCGTGCGTCGCCCCATACCCCGGGAAGACCCGACGTGCGCGCACCGGATGATGCAACGTCGGACGCGGCCTTCGCCGTGACATGCGCGGCTCGGCTCTCCCGTTGTTTCTCTGTCGAGGCGGCAGGCTTCACTTGATGTTGACGCCCGCGAACTTGCTCCTCCACAAACAGCTCGTGCTGCTTGAAGAGCTTGTGACGCTCCGCTGTGGTCGCCGCGATCTCTCGCCGCGACTGGAGCCTGCTACCAGGTCTTCCGGTATCTGCCTGGACGGGACTTGCGCCCGTTGGAACGGCGAAGCCCGAGATCAAACGCTCCCTCGCGGGGTCGCTCATCTCTTCAGGACGCACCATGAGTAGAGCCTATCCCCCTGCGCCACGGCTCGCCGAGCGAGCACGAGCGAAACCACGATCGCGGCCAAGGCCATCGCGGCCCCGCAGATCGACGCGACGATCGCGCTCGAGAGCCCGCGCGGCCAGTAGCGAACGCCGTGAACGCGACCTGGTTCGAGCCGCGCGCGCCAAGCCGGATAGGTCGCGCAAAAGCGCTCGGGATCGACGCTCTCGAACGACCAGCCGCTCGAGTACGCCTGGAGCACGACGAGGCGCCCCTCGACGAGCGAATCGCAAGTGATGTTCAGCTCGTTCACGCCCAGCCGCGTCGCCAGTGGCTGGCTGCGCGTGTCCAAGTCCGCGCGGACGATCTCGACGATCTCAGCGAATCGGCGCTGCTTCCAAGCCTCGTTCGCCGCCGCGAAGGCCGGCTCGGAGAGCACGAACGCGCGTGGCAGGGTCACGCTCAATTCGAACAGTTCCTCGCCGACTCTTCGAACCGACGTGGGGTCCGCGACGGGCAACCCCAAGACGTGCGTGACGCCGCAGAAGCGCGCGACATCGAGCTCGCGCGCGCTGAACCCCTCTTCGCGCTGGGGCCGCGGAGTCAAATCGAAGTACCCGTTCGCGACGGAGAAGTGCGTCGACAACAAGCGGTGCGCCGCGTCGTTCGAGACCGGATCGAAGTAGCCGAGCGCCTCGTAGCCTTCGAGCATGTTTTGGTTCGCCG
>JBQTKE010000646.1:0-5877 GCA_052386435.1 Myxococcaceae bacterium | reverse complement strand
GGGGCGAGCCTGGTGTTGCGCAAGGACCGAATCGTCGACGTGGCGGGACTGACGGACTATGCGATCGCGACGCACACGGGAAACAACGCGGCGCTCGAGGACTACCTCACCGGTGAAGGGTTACCGGATGTGGTGGACGCGCACGGGCCCAGCGGTCACATCGCGCACTACCAAAAACTGCTTCAACACTACCGGCGCGACGGGCAGTTCTGGGTACTCAACGGCTTGAGCCCCGGTGTGGATCCGCGTTGCCCTCAGGGCCATTCCGAGGCCGCGCTCCGTCAGGCGATCGCGGCGCTGCGCCCAGAGGAGGCCATTGCACAGGTGCGTTGCCTCCAAGCGCACGCAAACGCGATGCGTGCTGAGGTGGACGACCTCACTCTCCTCGACCGAGCGCTGGAGGCCTCGGCCGCCGCGGAAGCGCAGGGAAAGTCAGAAGCGGCGCTGCGCTGGTCTTCGCTCGCGACCCTTCTCTCCAACGAGGATGCCCACCTCCGTCGACGCACCGAGCGGCTTCGATTGAAGTTCCTGGCAAACCCCATTCCCGAGCCAGGCCGCTAGAGCTGAGAGGCGCCGGAGCCCGCCGGCTCCGCACGGCTCCGTTTGTGTGGGCTTTGGATTCATCGGCCCACGATCAAGCGGTTCGGAGATCAGCGCCGGCCGGTCTATCGTCACCCAGCGTATGGCCCAACCGGGGAAGGAAGCCGTATCCAATCACAAGGCGCTCCGCTGGCGGATCTTCGTGTTGGTGGCGGCGCCTCTCGCGGTTCCCATTCTGTATCTGTTGCTGGGTGTCCCAGCTCGACAGGCGGCGACGTTGAGCACCAGCGCGCGCAACAAAGCGGAGACGGTGACTGCGATCTTCGCCGAGACCGCCGCACCGTCCATGGTGTTCGAGGACCCGCAATCGCTCGAGCAGGTGCTGCGCGCCGCCTCGGCGGACCACGATGTGGTGTATGTCGTGGGCTACTCGAATGATCAGCGCGAGCTGGCCCGTTACGCTTCAGCCTCGGCTGGAGCGATTTCGAACCGCCCCCCGCCCAACGCGGTGACCACCGAAGACAGCGAGGACTTCTTTCATGTCAGCGCGCCGGTGATGAAGAGCGGCCAGCGCGTGGGCTACCTGAGAGCAGGGTTCGCCAAAAAGGCCATTCAGGACGAGACCCGCTCCGCGATGTCTATCTCTCTGGGGATCGCCCTGTTTGTGATCTGCATCGCGGCGCTGACCGCGACCTGGTTGGGGCGAAGCTTCGGCCGGCTGTTCGCGCAGCTGCGCACCTCGTTGTTCCGGACCGCGGAGCGCGTGGACACCCTGGTGAATCAGCTCGCCGCGGTGACCACCGAGCAGACCACCGCGGCCTCGGAAGAATCGACGGCTTTGCATGAGTCCAACTCCACCGCGGCGGATGTGGGGCAGGCCGCCACCAACGCGGCGATGCGGGCGTCGGCGTTGATTGAAGGCGGCGCCCAGGCGGAAGAGGGCGCGGCGTCCGGGTTGGATTCGGTGGGATCCGCCATCTCCGCGATGCGCCAGGTCCGCGAGCAGATGAACACGATTGGAAACACCATCGCCGCCCTGTCCGAGCGGGCCGCGACGATTGGAGAGATTGCCAGCACGGTGGCGTTGCTCGCGGAACGGAGCAACCTGCTGGCGCTCAACGCGGCGATCGAGGCGGCGCGCGCGGGGACTCAAGGGCGCGGCTTCGCGGTGGTGGCGCAGGAGATGCGCAGCTTGGCGGATGGCTCCAACCGCTCCGCGGGTCAGGTGAAGTCGATCATCGCTGAGATTCAGTCGGCGATTACCCGCGCGGTCGCTGACTCGCGCGAAGGTGAGCGCCGGGTCCAGAACGCGGAGTCGCTGGCAGACCGCGCGGGCGAGAACATCCGCTCCTTCGCGGAGACGACGCGCGAGTTCGCCAAGCTGGGGAAGGAGATCGCGGCTTCGGCCAGTCAGCAGAGCATCGCCATCGAGCAGATGGTGGAGTCGATCAACCACGCCACCCAAGCGGGCAGCACGCAGCTGGAGACCACGAAGCAAGTGGAAGAGACGGCGCGCCAGCTCCGCCAGCTCTCGCGTGAGATGCTCGAAGCCGTCGCCCGCTGATCAGTAAGTGCGGCGCAGCGTGAAGAGGCAGGACTTTCCTTCGCGCCGAGTGATCCGCATCTCGTCGCTCCAGCCTTCCATGTAGTCCGCGCCTGCCTCGATGAGGCCCGCGTAGAAGCCGGGCACGTCGCTCACGTCGCTGATCCAGAGCTCTTGGGTGCGCACGTCAATCACCGTGAAGCGGGTCTCGATGAAGTTGGCGCCGGTGCGCAGGTTGTTGGTCATCCGCTGCAGGGAGCGCTGAGGGCCAATCACCTTCGCCATGGTGAACATGGCCTTGCCCATCACGGTGTCGGCGAACTGTTTCACCGTCTTTCTCCCCAGCTGGCGGTGCTGTTCTTCCTCGGGCTGCGCGGGAAACAGTTCCTTACTGATCAGCTTCACCGCGGATGCCCACGCCTCTGCCGGATAGGCCGGCTCCACCCTTCCATCCAGCGGCAGGCCCAGCGCTCGCAGCTTGCCCTCCGTTTCCACGGAGACGCTCCCGCGCGCGGCCTTGAGCAAGGCTTCTACCGACGGTCCAAAGATGAGCTTCGTGTCAGCCATGGCGGCAACGGTAGCGGAGGTCAGGGCGACGCGGCCAAGGAAACGCCTGGCTGCAGTGGAAGCTGCCCGTGGTCAGAGGGGCTTGCTGGGCCAAAGGTCTTCGCCGGGACAGCTGGGGTGCTATGCCGGAACCACGAGGCGCGGACCGAGCTCCCCCTTCGCTGCAACCGGCTGCGGGGCCACCGTCGGAGGATGCGCGACGACGAGAGCGACGGACGCCTCGCCCATCGTCTCGCCGTGCTGACTCAGATCCAGCCCCTCGTGCTCTTCGTCCGGCGTCACGCGCAGCGGGATGATCCGATCCACGACCTTGTAGAGCAGGTACGAACCGATGAACGAGAAGCCGCTGACGATTCCCAGCGCGAGCAAGTGGTAGAGAAACGTGCGGGTCTCGCCGTAGATGAGCCCCACGTCCTTGGCGAGGACGCCGGTGAGCAGCATCCCGACGATCCCGCCCAGGCCGTGGCAGGGAAAAACGTCCAAGGTGTCGTCGAGCGCGGTGCGCGACTTGAGCGAGACGGCGAGGTTGCTCACCACGCTCGCGACCAGGCCTACGAGAATGCTCTGGCCCACCGTGATGAAGCCGGCCGCGGGAGTGACCGCGACGAGCCCGACCACCGCTCCGACGCAAGCCCCCATCGCTGACGGCTTCCGGCCGCGCACCCAGTCGAAGAACATCCAGCCCAGCATCGCGGACGCGGACGCGGTGTTGGTGGTGGCGAACGCGAGCACCGCCGCGGGAGAGGCAGAGAGCGCGGAGCCGGCGTTGAACCCGAACCAGCCGAACCAGAGCATCCCCGTTCCCAGCATCACGAACGGAAGATTGGCCGGGGTGTGCGGCGCGTTCTTGACGTGGCTGTCGCGCCGACCCAGCACCATCGCGCCAGCGAGCGCGGCCAGGCCCGCGGACATGTGCACGACGGTGCCGCCCGCGAAATCGAGCACGCCACACTGTCGCAAGAAACCTTCGGGGTGCCAGGTCCAGTGCGCGAGCGGCGCGTAGATGAAAACACTGAAGAGCACCATGAAGAGGAGGTACGCGCCGAAGCGAACGCGTTCAGCGAAGGCGCCGGTGATCAACGCGGGGGTGATGATCGCGAACTTGAGCTGGAAGAGCGCGAAGAGCATCAGCGGGATGGTGGGCGAGAGGTCAGGGTGCGTCTCGCCGCCGACGCCGGAGAACATGAAGAACGTCCGCGGATCGCCAATGAGGCCGTGGAAGCTCTCGCCGAAGGAGAGGCTGAAGCCGACCACCACCCAGAGCAAGCTGATGACGGCCATCGCCACGAAGCTCTGCAGAAGGGTCGACACCACGTTCTTCACGCGAACCATGCCACCGTAAAAGAACGAGAGTCCCGGGGTCATCAGCAGGACCAGCGCGGTCGCGGTGAGAATCCACGCCGTGTCCGCCGCGTTGATGGGTCCGCCCTGCTTGAGCTGGCTTCCAGGGGTGTGGACCAGCCCGAGTGCTCCCAGGGCGACCAAAACTCCCAACGCCATCCGTTTCTTCATGCTAGTGCTCCGTGATGCGCTACTTATGATAGCGGTGTCGAAAATAATAATAACCGAATGGTCGGCAACGCTATCAAGCCTTGACGCCGTGCGGCAAGCGCGACGTGCTTCCTTGGAAGACAAAGCGTCATGTTTGCTGCGGCTCGGCCGGTCGCGTGATCGGGCCGGAGGACTGGTGACGCTCCCCGCCGGGCGGACGTCAGTCACGGGGGAAGAGGGCCGTGTTACCCCTTGCTGCGACGGCGCATCCAGAACGGCGCGAGCACCCATATCAAGTACGTCACAGGAGCGGAGGCAGAATTCCCTGACGCACACGCAAACCCAACGCGATAGTGGAGTGGCGCGACGACATCAAAGGCGACCGTCGCGACGCTGGAGTCGAGCTCGCCGTCATTGGCAGTGAAACGAATGCTGTCCGGCCCTGAATAGTGAGCCGCCGCGGAGTAAACGAGGTAAGGCGGCGTCCCGGCTAGGCTGCCATGCTCAGGGGCGGACTGGATTGTAAAGCTGAGCGGATCCCCTTCCACGTCCGTGGCCAGGAGCACAAGGTCCACGGATGCCCCTTCGCGGATCTGAACAGAGGCTTCCTGTGCCACCGGCGCGTCGTTGATGGGCGTGACGGTGATGGAAATCGAGACCTCCCCAGATGAGGCGTACGCATCCGAGGCTGTGAATCGGACGCTCTCGGTCCCCGACCAGTTCGCGGCTGGCGTGTAAGTGAGGTTTGGTGCCGTACCTGCGAGCGTCCCCATGGCGGGATTCTGTGTCAGCGTGAAGGTGACTGGGTCTCCATCAGGATCGGAGGCACTGAGGATGAGTCCAAGAGGTGAATCCTCTGGCGTCGTCACTGACTGTCCGGTCGCGAGGGGAGCCGTATTGTGGCGCACCTGGACCACACGGCCGTTGGTTGCCGCGCTCGCGGTGACGAAGAGGATATAGGGACCAGGTTGGAGACCTGCGGGAATGTCCATCGATGCCTGGCTGCTGGTGTACGTCCGGGTTGTTAATCGGACGCGGGGCCCTGGGCCGAGTGGCAGGAGTGAGAAGAGTGGGAAGTCCGTGGGAGCGTCTCGAAATCCACCCTGGCTTCCGGCATTCACGCCACGCAACCCACTGCCCTGCACGTTCAAAGGAATGCTGGTGACGACGATGCCATTCGGCGTCCCGACCTGCGTCAATTGTGGACGGGTGCTTGGGGCCACATCAAAGACCTCCGTCGCCCTGGTGCCAGCGTCGTCTCCCGCGACCAGAACTTGGCCATTGGTGAGGAGCGCAGCGGTATGTCCCGTCCGTGCAACAGACAGCGATGGACCCACCGACCAGACGGCTGTCGCAGGGTCATAGGTTTCGGAGCTGGTGAGGGGTCCGGACCCATTCACCTCTCCGCCCGCGATGAGGACAAGGCCATTGGCAAGCAACACCGCGACGGCGTTCTGGCGGGCCTGAGTCAGCGAACCGGCACTGGACCAAGTAAGGGTGGCTGGGTCGAAGAGCTCGGCGGAGGCGAGACTGGTCGCCCCAAGAGTCTGTCCTCCGGCGCTGAGGACGCGGCCATTCGTGAGCAGGACCTGCACGTGGTCCCGCCGCGCTGTCCCAAGGGGGCCGACGGTGGCCCACTGATTCGTCGTTGGGTTGTAGAGCTCAACGCTGGCCACCGCTTCGACCGCACCGTTCTGCCCTCCACTTACCAGCACCCGCCCATCCGCGAGGACCGT
>JBQTKE010000645.1:0-10383 GCA_052386435.1 Myxococcaceae bacterium | reverse complement strand
CGTCGCGGCCTTCACGCTTGAGGTCCGCCTTGCCCAGCGGGATCACCAGCTCTCCGTCGGGAACCTCTCCCTTGAGCGCGTAGAGCTTCTCGCCCTCGAACATCACGACCGGGTTCTCGTCGCGGATCGCCGCCTTGAGCATTCCCTTCGCATCCGCGGGGGTGGCGGGGGCGATGACCTTCAAGCCCGGGAAGTGCGCGTACTGCGACTCCAGCGCTTGCGAGTGTTGAGACGACAGACGTCCACCCGCGCCACCCGGACCGCGGAAGACGATCGGGCAACGGAGCTGACCGCCGGACATGTGCCGCAACTTGGCCGCGTTGTTGACGATCTGGTCCATCGCCAGAATCGCGAAGTTCCAGGTCATCATCTCGATGACAGGACGGAGGCCGACCATCGCCGCGCCGACACCCAGACCGGTGAAGCCCAGCTCGGAGATCGGCGCATCCACCACGCGCGCGCTGCCGAACTTGTCGAGCAGTCCCTGTGAAACCTTGAAGGCGCCGTTGTAGCGACCCACTTCCTCGCCCATCAGGAAGACGTTGGCGTCCCGCTCCATCTCTTCGGCGAGCGCGGCGTTGAGCGCCTCGCGATACATCATCTCTGGCATGTCTTAGCCCGCCTTCTTCTCGGCTTTGTCCTTCAGTTTCTTGTCGGTGCGGCTCTCTTCCGCCTTGGAGGCAGCGGCCGCTCTCTCTTCACCGGCGATCTCGTCGCGCGGCTCCAGATCCCAAGTGACCTTGAGCTGCTGACCGCTGGGGTAGCTGGGCCACTTCACCTTCGCACCCAACACACGCTCGCGAGGCCTCACGTCCTCCTCGCCCTCTTCGACGATGGTGTCGCGCCACAGCTCGTCCGTCGAAGGCTCCGGCGACTCGTCCGCGAACTTCACCGCGGCGTCGACCTGCTCTTTCACCTTGGCGTCGATCGCGTCCAAGTCCGCGTCGGTCGCGATCTTGTTCTTCACGATTTGCGCGCGCAGCTTCGGAATCGGGTCGTTCTTGCGCTCTTCCTCCACCTCTTGCTTCTGGCGGTAGCTGGCCGCGTCCGCCATCGAGTGGCCCCTAAATCGATACGTGTTCGCCTCGAGGAGCACGGGGCCTTTTCCCGCACGCGCGTAGTCGGCGCAGTCCTTCACCGCCTCGAACAGGGTCAGCACGTCCATACCGTCCACGGCCTCACCACGCATCGCGTACGCACCCGCGCGCTTGTGGACCTCCGGAACAGCCGTCACGCGCTGCACCGCGGTGCCCATGCCGTAGCGGTTGTTCTCACAGATGTAGATGACCGGGAGCTTCCACTTGGACGCCATGTTGAGCGTCTCGTGGAACGAGCCCTGGTTTGCCGCGGCGTCACCGAAGTAGCAGACGGTGACGCGATCTTCGTTGCGGTAGCGAGACGCGTACGCCATGCCCGCCGCGAGCGGAATCTGCCCGCCGACGATGCCGTAGCCGCCGTAGAAGTGGTGCTCGATGTCAAAGATGTGCATGGAGCCGCCCTTGCCCTTCGAATAGCCGCCGTCGCGTCCGAAGAGCTCCGCCATCACCATGCCGGGATCAGCACCGCGGGCGAGCGCGTGGCCGTGCTCTCGATATGCCGAGAGCATGTAGTCGTCGGGACGGATCGCCTCGTTGGCTCCCACCGCGACGGCCTCTTGGCCAATATAGAGGTGACAGAAGCCGGCAATCTTCGCTTGGCCGTACGCCTGACCGGCGCGTTCCTCGAAGCGGCGAATGAGGAACATCTTCCGATACATCTCCAGATACTTCTCTTTAGGGATCTGACTTGGCACGGGCGCGCCTCTTACCACAGCTCGTTTTTGGGGCTACCGGTTGGGGCTCAAGAAAAAGTGAGGGACGCTGGTGATTCCCTCCAAGAGCTCCACCGGTCGACCGGAGTGGTCGGTTGCAACATGGATGATGATCGCCTCGGGGAACTTCAGGCGGTAGTCGTTCACATGGGTGGGTTCATTGTCGAACGCTGCGACCACTGTCCCCAAAGCGGCCACCCGGGTGTGGGCTTGACGCTTGAAGTCATCGTCGTGAACGTCGAACGACGGCTTCATGATCAATTGAACGTTATTTCCCGGCGTGACCATGCCCGCCGTCTGCATCGCCTTCACGGTCCCCAGCCGCATGTCCTCATGGCGGCCGGTCACGTAACAGAGCTGAATACCCGTCGCGACCATGGCCTTGATGAAGTCCACGGCGCCTTCGATGGCCACATCGTCCGCGCAGTATTCACTGGTGAAGAAACGTTCCATCCAGAACTTGCGGGCGTCCTCGTACACGCGGTCCACGTCCGTCTGCCCAAGGCCGCAGTTGAGCATGGCGACCTTCATGTCCCAGCCGGAGCTCCAGTGTTCGGCGGTGCAGATAGTCAGCGTCGCGAGATCACGCAGCTTGCCGAACTCGCGAAGGATGCGGGCCTGGCGCGGGCGGTTGTCAAAGAGCGTGGAGTCGAGATCGAACACGACAACGCCCTCCCCTTTCAACGCCTCTGCTTGTTTGAGCGTGCTGCGCAGCACGTCCGCCCAATTGGGTTTGACCACTCCGTCTTTGAATCGGGTCATGTCGTCCTGCCGGCTTCAGGCGAAAGGCTTGAAAACGGCGCGGGACAATAGCCCGTCAGGCGACAGAACGCGTCTCTGAGTCGACCTGGAGTTGCACCTCAGGCTCAACCCGGACCATGCGCTTGATGCCGTTACGGTCGAGCACCAAGCGAACAAGCCGGAGTGAGACGCGGCGCGTCGAGCCATCGTCGACCTGGAACCGGAAGGCGAGATCCACCTGGTAGCTCTTGGAGGCCTTCACCCGCCCGACGCTGAAGTCTTCCAGGTCCACGTATTCGAGCGCGTATTCGGGATCGTCCATGTCCCGCAGGAGCCGGTCGACGTTGAGCCGGATGATGTCGGTGACACCGGTGATGCCGTCCTTCACGCGCGGCAACAACTGGGAGTTGAGGAGAATCTGCTTCTGGTAGCGGATGACCGTCTCCGCCAGCTCGCCCTGGGACACCGTGACGAAGTCGTCGGTGCGGCGCAGGCGGGTGATCTCGTCAGGCACGCGCACGCTGACGCCGTAGTCGACCTTCTCTTTACAGGTGCCGATCGGGTCCTGGGTGACCGGATCGCGAATGGACATCGAGCGGTCGAACAAATGCCGAGCCGCGACCCGCGCGAAGATCCGGCGAAGGCCTTCCTTGATCCGATCTTTCATCATGTAGCCCACGACGAGGATCAGGAAGAAGTTGAGGCTGACCTGAGGGAACCGCGTCTGCGCCCAGAACGCGACGAGCGTCGCCCACGCCATCGCCAGACCTGCGGCGGCTGCGAAGAGCGCCTCTTCCAGGCCCTGCCGACTGGTGTCGCGGTGCGCGGAGAGGAAGAGGATGTTCATGCAGAACTTCTTCAAGAAGCCGATCCGGTGCATGTACTCCTCGTTGTCACCGGTGGGGCTGATCACAGAGCGCAGCTTGTGGTTCTTGCGGTAGGTCTCCTCTCGCACGACGAGCGCCATGAGCTCTTTTCTCAGCTCGGTGTAGATGCCCGTTCGCGGCAGCTGCTCCATGTCCGCCACGGCCTTGCGAAAGAACTGTTCGACGGTGAGGCTCAAGTACTCCTCGACCAATCGGAAGGATGCGCGGGTTTTCTCGCGCAACGTGTGCAGCGCGGAGATCTTTTCGTTCCAGGCGCGGAACCGCTGCATCAGCTCATTCACGCGCTTCACAGTCTCCCGCGTGGTGGCGTCGAGCGGGTTCTCGGTCAGCGGACGCGAAGGATCGCGCACGAGAATTTCGCAGCGCTCGTCGATGAAGTTGGAGAAGCGGCGGAGCGCGCCTCGGAAGATGCAGGAGAGCAGCTTGGCTTGGTAGACCGTCTCAGCTTCCGCTTCCGGATAGGGACGGCCGCTCTCGAGCCACTTCTCGATGCGAACCATGGGCGACTGCTCCGAGTTGAGCAGCTCCTGCAGGTTCAGCACCGGCGTCTTCAGACGGACGTAGTTATGGATGTCTGAATAGAAGTCCTGCCGAGGGTACGTGTCCTGATCCACGTTCAGGCTGCCCGGCAGGAAGATGAACGTCTCCACCAGGTACTTGGATCGGTTCGAGCCAGAGGGCTGGTACTCGAGCTTGATCTCGAACTGCTTCCGGTCGTGAACGTCCAGCCGGTTCTGGAAGAGGGAGTGCGGCAGCGGAGGCACGTCCCGAGCTTACGGCAACTCGAGCAACGCGCGCGAAGAGGGCGGGCCGACGGGTTTGCTGCGTCAACCGGCTTTCAATTCGGCGCGGGGCGCGTCGGAGACAACCGACGGCTTCTCTGCGTTCGGCGGGGTGCGTCGGGGCGTTGCGTTCCACACCCGCGTACACAGGAAAAGGCCAATGAATGCCACAGGTAGCATGAGCAGCGGCCAGAAGATCCAATTGGAGGCAACCCGCTCCTCCCCGCCGCTGGGAAGGAGCTGACCCACCAGGAGCGATTGAAGACCCGTCCCCAGATACACGAAGCCGTCAATGATCCCCACGGCGACCCCGGCGTTCTTGCGCCCGCCAAAGTCGGCGCTGGCGGTGCCAGAAAGCATCCCGTGCACTCCAACGTAGTTGAGGGCCATGAAGACGAGGATCCAGCCGAGCCAGGGCTGTTGGAGCGCGAGCGCCATCGCGACAGCGCCCACGGAGATCCCGGCGTAGAGGACGGAAGCGACCGGGCCGCGACGGGAGTTGAAAATGCGATCCGAGATGACCCCCGCGAACATGCCGCCCACGATTCCGAAGACGCACAGAAGGAGACCCCAGTTGGTCGCGACGAAACCGCCGGACACGCCCGTGGACTTGGCGAACTTCGGGTACCAGGACATCACCCCGTTGCGCAGGAAGCCGGTGCAGAACTCGATCGCGACGATCGTAAGGATCGTCGGGTTGCGGAAGACCTTGGCGAAGACGGTTGCGACCTGAGCCACGGCAGGGCCGAGCGTTCGCGCGAGTCCCGGCCACGACTGAACGGCGACGAGCTCACTGGCGTCGCTGGAGGCGTCGGCGACGTCAAAGTCCTGGTGGCCCGCGTCGCTCGGGTTGTCGCGGATCAGCAGCGCGCCCACAAACGCCAGGACGATCAGACAGAGCGCGGGAACGTAGAACGCGAAGTACGGCGAGGACGGCGCCGCCTGGACGATCATCCGGCTCCAGTCGTAGCCGAAGTAGATGCCCAGCGAGATCAGGATGCCGAAGACACCGCCCTGCACTCCGCGCTCGCGCAGGTGGAACCAGGACGCGTTGACCTTGACGATCGACACCGCGCCGAAGCTCTGGAAGTACATGTTCACGCCGTAAAGCGCGCACAGCCAGAGCAGGAGACCGCCAGGGGGCTGCCACCCGTGTTTGAGCACAACCCAGACCACGGAGCCGAGGGCGAGGTTCGCGGCAGCCGCACCCAGCACCGCGGCCAGGATCGTCTTTCGTCCTCCCAGCCAGTCGGTGAGTGGACCGTTGATCAGAAATGCACAGCCGTAGACCCACGCGCCTACCGCGAAGACCGTTCCAAACGCGGCGTTGTCGACGAGGGTCCCCAGCGCGCTCGTCGCTTCATTGATGTTGTAGCGGCCGAAGTAGAGAAACGCGTAGCAGAGGCCGAGCGGGAACCAGTTCCAGAACCGGCGCGACTTGAACGCCGCGGAGTGACCCAGCTCCACCTTTGGAAGACGCGCCAACACCAAGGCGATCGTCCCCAGCAACAGGGCGATGGGAATCAAATTTGAGAGCCCAGGAGGAAGCGACGACATCCTGCGGGCACCCTATCCGCTGGGTCTGACGTCCCGCAACCGAGGCAAAAAAAGTGTCGCTGGATGAAGTTGTTCGGGAATCGTTGCCCCCCGGGCGCTGCGTCCGGAGCTCGTACTGGCTCATCTTGGTCACGAACGTTCGCAGCGGGATGCCCAGTGCCTGCGCCGCCTTGGGATGGTCCCAACGGAGCAACTCTAGGGCCAAGAGCTGCACCGAAGCGGGGTTCAGCGTTCGCGGCGGACCCGCAGCGCGGCCCAAAAAAGCGCGGGCCAAAGAGCAACAGCTCCCGTTTTCCGTCTCTGAGAGGCCCCACCGCAAAGTGGCTTCGCTTACGGACCGTTGTCCTGCGCCAGAAGGCGGGTAAGCGCCAACTCGGTCTTGGCGTCCTGAATCTGCCCTCGACGACACATCGCGAGCGCCTCGAGGATCGGGACGAAACGGGTTTGACCACCCTCCTCCATCGGCGACCCGTCTCCCTCTGGCGCCGACGGCGTTCGACCGGTCACATCGACCGCGGCGAGGAAGATCTTCTCGGACAGAATTCCCGGAGCGAGGAAGAAAGGCGCGCCCAGGAGCTGCACTTCGCCGGGGCTCACTTTGAATCCGCCCTCTTCGTAGACCTCCGCGGCAGAGCGGTTGCGCAACCCTTCCTCACCCTTGTCCTCGAGCTCCAGCAATCCGGCCACGATCTCTTCGACGAAGAGGTGCTTCGTCCCGTCGGGTACGACGGGGGTTTTGTCTTTGCGGAAGTACGCCGCCGGCCGGAGGTTCTGGCGGAGAAGCACTTCTTTCCCCTTAGCGCCCTCGCGAAAAACCAACACCGCGACCGCATCGAGGCGAGGCCGGTCAACGACATCGACTCGAAAGATTGGCGAGGTAGATCCATCCGCTCGCCGGTTTCGGCAACGCAGCCGACGGACGTGAAGAAAGCCCTCGTCGCACTTGGCAGAAGACGTGAAGTCTTCGACGACCTCGAGCTCGACCACTTGTTTCATTCGCGCATTCTCTATCGGTCAGAGGTCATGCGCAGCACTTCTTCGAACGAAGTCTCGCCTTGCGCCAGCTTTCGGACTGCGGCTTCGCGCAGGTTTCGCATGCCCTGCTTTCGCGCTGCTGCGTTGAGGTCCTGCGCTGATGCGCCGTGCGCGATCAAGTCGCGGGTCATGGGCGTGACGTCGAAGATCTCAAAGACGCCGACTCGACCGAAGTAGCCGGTGCCGCGACAGGCGACACAGCCTGGACCTCTTCGCAGTCGTACCCCGTCTGGGAGAAGTGGCAACGGGGTCTGGAGCGCTTCGTGTTGCTCGGGAGTGAGCGTGTCTTCGACGGCGCACTTCTCACAGACTCGGCGGATCAGTCGCTGGGCCATCACGCCCAAGAGGCTGGAGCCGAGGAGGAAGGGCGCCACTCCGAGATCTTTCATTCGTGCGACGGCGCCCACGGCGTCATTGGTGTGAAGCGTGGAAAGCACCAAATGGCCGGTGAGCGCGGCCTGAATGGCGTTCTCCGCCGTCTCGGTGTCGCGAATTTCGCCTACCATGATGATGTCTGGGTCTTGGCGCAGGATGTGGCGCAGCGCTCCGGCGAAATCCAGACCGAGCTTGGTCTGCACTTGCACCTGGTTGAACGCCTCCCAGACCATTTCGATCGGATCTTCGATCGTGGTGACGTTGACGTCGGGTCCCGCGAGCGCCTTGAGCGCGGAGTAGAGCGTGGTGGTCTTGCCGCTACCGGTGGGGCCGGTCACGAGGATCAGCCCGTGCGGACGCGTAATCCATGACTCGAAAACCTGCTTCTCATCCGGATCAAAACCGAGCTGCGCGATGTCTTGCACCATCGTCTCGGGATCGAAGATGCGGATAACGGTCTTTTCGCCGAACGCGGTGGGCAACGTGGAGACACGGAGCTCGACTTCGCGGCCGTCTCGCTCGGTCTTGATGCGGCCGTCTTGAGGACGCCGCTTCTCCGAGATGTCCATGCGCGAGATCATCTTGATGCGCGAGACGATCGGCGCGTGGACTGAAGAGGGCAGCGTGTAGACAGAGTGAAGCACGCCGTCGATTCGCATCCGCACCAGCGTCGTTTCGCGGCGCGGCTCGACGTGGATGTCGCTGGCGCGGTTGTCGAAGGCGTAGCGCAGCAGATAGTCGACGGCCTGCACCACGGGCCGATCGCTCGCTTCCAGCTCTTGTTTTCCGGAAAGAGAAACAAGCTGCTCGAAGTTCGCGATCTGGGGCCCGCCGCCAAAATCGTCCGCGGCCTTGGCGATCGTCTTCTTGAAGCCGTAGATGTCCGCGATCGAGCGGAGGATGTCCGCCTTGGCTGAGAGCACCGGCTCGATCTGCATGCCCGCGAGTTGGCGCAGGTTCTCGAAGAGCTCGCGATCAAACGGGTTGGCCACCGCGACGATGAGTTGTCCCGCGGCGCCTCGCTCGATGGGGAGCAGCGCGTGCTTCTCCGCGAAGGGCTTCGACACGGTGCGCGTCGCCAGCGCCATGTCCAACTTCAGAGGGTCGATCTTCCGGTACGCCACGCCTGCCAACGCCGCCGCGGCTTCGCTGATCCGGTCTTGATCAAGAATGCCGCGGCCGTCCTCCATTGGAAGTTGAAAGGCGGCGACGATCTCGACGGGAGACACGTGGTAACGGATGTCCTTGCTCACGCCGGCCGCGTTCTTGAGCACACGCGCGCGCGCGGCCGGTTCCTTGGCCATGACCTCGCGCCCCTGCTCGATGGTCAGCAGCCCGCTCTGCACCAGCGCGTTCACCACGAAGCTGGTGTTGAAATCCGCGCTGGCGCGGGTGACCGCAACGGCTGGTCCGGACGCGGTGGCCATGCCCGTCACCTTAGCGAAGACAGGCCCTCTAGCCTCCGGGGCCGCCGGACCCACCCTCTCCCACCGGCGCCTCCATGCTCCGGTGATCTCGTTGCCCCTGGTCGTCGACCGCCTCTCAACGACTCAGTGCACGTGCGAGCGCGTCGATCCAGGAGGAGGAAGTTGGGTTCTCCGCAACGCCCGCAACCTCAATCGCCTGCTCTCGCAGCGCTGCCGAGGTCGTCGGACCGATAGCGATGACCTTGGCCTGGGCAAGAAGCGAACGTGCGTCATCACCCAATTCTTCCAAAAACACCTCGGCGGTTCGCGGAGAGCCAAACAACACCGCGTGGGGCGGTGCGCAGCGCAGGGACTCCTTCTGCTCTGCGCTCAGCGTCCGACCTTCGCTTCGATACGCGGCGACGCGCGTGACTTGGAGTCCTTGTCCGCGCAGCGCGTCCTCCAACTCGCGCCGTCCCTCTTGTGCAGCGGGAAGCAGAACTTCGTCGGTCGGCTCCAGCTCTTCTTTCACACGCTCGTACAGGCCAGCTCCCGTCGCGATGTCGGCTTCTGCGGCGGGCTGCCATCCCACGTTGCGTGCGGCCCTCGCGGTTCCAGGCCCTACGGCCGCGAACTTGATCAGCGACACTCGACTCAACGTACCGGCTTCTCGCAATGCCTCGTGGAGCGCGGTTACCGCGGAAGGACTGGAGAGGAAAATCCAGCGGAAGCGTTGAATCTGCTCTGCGGCGGCGCGCAGCGGTTGGGCGTTTTCAGGTGGCAAGATCTCGAGCAGCGGCAGAGAGATCACCTCAGCGTCTTCATCCTCGAGCAAAAAGCAAAGTTCTTGGGCACGCTCGCGGGGGCGCATTACCAGCACTCGAAGCCCGTTCAATCGACCAGCCATGCGGGACCATCTATCAGACATAGAGAAGCTGAGGTGATCGAGCGTCGGATGGAGGAGGCGTTCGGCACGCGTCCGCCCAACCTCACCCCTTTTGCTTCTGACGCTCGAGCCGCTCATCGCCCGCGCGGCGCCGGATGCGGGTGAAGATCGATGCAGCCCAGGTTCACCACGTAGCTCTCCGGCGAACTCCAAGACAACGTGCTCGGTTTTCGGCACGAGGCGATCCGGACGCGAAGAAGGTTAAGGCCCGCGCTCCTGGAGAAACTCGCGAGCCCCGGACGCCAGCAACTTCTCCGCGACCGCGTATCCCAGCTGCGCTCCCTCAGAGACCAAGCCGCTCAGCTCCGCGCGCAAGACTTTGGAGCCGTCAGGCTTGCCGACCAAGCCACGCATTCGGAGCGTCTGACCACTCAACGTCGCGAACCCTGCCATCGGGACGCTGCATCCACCTTCCAACTTCTCCAAGAACGCGCGCTCCGCAGTGACAACGTAACGGGTCGGCGCATGCTCCAACTGATCCAACAAAGACCGCACTTCGCGATCGTCGGCTCGAGATTGAATCGCGAGCACGCCCTGCCCTACCGCCGGCAGGCTCACTTCGGGCGCGATGACCTGAGTGACCTTCCCTTCAAGGCCGAGGCGACGCAGCCCCGCGAATGCCAGGACGGCGCCGGCCAAGCCTTCCTCTTCGGTCTTACGCAGCCGCGTCTGCACGTTGCCGCGCAACGAAACAATCTTCAGATCCGGGCGCCGCTCCAAGAGCTGACAGGTTCGGCGGAGCGACGAGGTCCCCACCCACGCACCGTGGGGAACGCTCACCAATTTCATGCCCCGCGGACTTACAAACGCATCTCGCGCATCCACGCGCTCTGGAACCGCGGCC
>JBQTKE010000644.1:0-7420 GCA_052386435.1 Myxococcaceae bacterium | reverse complement strand
CCACCCACGCGCTCATTGCCGCTGAGCAGAACACCGAACCCATCGCCACCTCCAGCGAGGTAGCTGTTCACAGTGACGCGGTAGGTGCCGTCAAGCCGCAACAGTTGTCCGCCCAAGCGCAGGCTGTCGCGCTCGATGCGCATTCCCCCGTCCGCCCCTGCCCACCAGGTGTAGTGAAAGCCTTCGGAGATCTGCAGGATGCGCGGACCGAACGGCTGCCCCACCCATTGCTGTTCAAGGAGCGCGGCGATCTGCTGCCCAGACAGCGTCATCGTGACCAGGCTGTTCCCGAAAGGCTGAACATCGAAGAGCTGTCCGTAACGAATCTCTCCGCCGTTGGGGAAGTCGGTGCGCACGCCACCTGGATTCATGAACGCAAGCTGCGCTCCAGCGCTCGTGGTGGCCGCGAGTTGGGCGTCAGCGATGAGTTGGCCCATCGGCATCTCACCCGCTGCATTCTGCGAGAGCGTCAGACCAGGCTGAGCAACGCCGACAACTCGGTTGGCAAGCGGTGCGACCCGCGACGCGTAGCCTTCCACCAGCGCCTTCACCTCTTCGTCCACTCCAGCGTCCCGAGTGACCAAGCGGTTCGCCGCCACGGTCCGAAGCACATCGCCGGTTCCTCGGTCCAATTGCATCCGAATCTCAGTGAAGAGCCGCCCCTGCGACTGCGCACTCGTCACCCGCTTCCCAAAAAGCTCACAGTTGTAGATCTGGTGCGTATGCCCGCTGACGATGACGTCGACTTCGGAATCGAGCGTCCGTGCGATCTCGACGATAGGACCTGAGAGACCTCGGCACTCGTTCATCCCCGCGCCGGCTGCTGGGACACCGCCTTCGTGAACAATGACCACGATCGCGCGCACGCCTTGAGAGCGGAGCTCGGGCACCAGCGCATTGACAGTCTCAGCCTCGTCCTGAAAGTGCAGCCCGCGAATGCCGTCAGGAGTCACCAACCCGGGTGTGCCCTCCAACGTCATTCCGAGAAACGCGATCTTCACCTCATCGAACGTCTTCAACGTGTAGCGAGGGAAGAGCGTGCCGCCGTCACCGGTCGCCACGTTGGCGGCCAGCATTTGGAAGCGCGCCCCTGCGAAGACTCCGGCGTCGCCACATCCGTCGATTGGGTGGCAGCCCCCTCGCTGCATCCGAAGCAGCTCAGCCGCGCCATCGTCAAATTCATGATTGCCTACGGCGTTCACGTCCAGGCCCAGCGCGTTCATGACTTCGACGGTGGGCTCATCGTGAACGAGCGCGGAGAGCAAAGGAGACGCGCCAAAGAGATCTCCCGCGGAGACGACCACGGTATGGGGGTTGGCCCTCTTGAACGCTCGGATGTGACGGGCGAGGTACTCCGCGCCGCCGAGCGCTGTCGCGATCAAGGCGCCACCGTCGCTGCCGCCATCCGCTGAAACGACGACACCACCTCCGGGAGGAGTGAGCTGACCGTGGAAGTCGTTGAAGGCGACGACTGTCACCTCGAGAGGCAGCGGCGCGACGCTCTGCCCGGCGTCCGGTGCATCTTCACGCGCGCGGCCCGCGTCGTTGTGAACCGCGCAAGCACTGCCTGCGAAAAGGAGGATGAAGGTAAGGCGGAAGGACATCAGCGTGGCTCCGCGAGCCCCCAAATCATGGGGGACCCGCTCAGCTCACGTGACACCTCCGTTCCGTTTCAGCGAACGGCGCGTGTCTGGCTTTTAGCGACGCCCCAGGGAGGCGCGACCGAGCTGGCCCCAACCTTCCCCATCGCCAAAGTCAGAGGTGGCGTGCACAACGTAGGGCCGCGTCGGCGCCACAGGCTGAGGGGAAGGTGTCGCGGTATTCGCGTCTGCTTCCGTGTTCCGAAATCGGCGGAGGGCTTCGGGGAGACGGCTGGGGCTGAGAAAAACAGGTCGCATGTGACTGGAGTTATCGTCGTCCGCGCCCGGACGGTTGCGAGGGTCACACAAACGGAGCTTGCGAACACCACGCTGTCCTCGTCGAGCTCCGGATCTGTTTCACGCGTGGCTGCTCAGGTCTCCACGAACTGGGCGATGACTTTGATGAGATCGCGGGCCCTTCGCGACGCCATCGTTTTGCCGTCTGGATCCGCGTCCACTGAGCGGATCAGATCCTGATACCCGCCCCGGTCGCCGGACTTCAGCCTCAGCTCCCCACGGTTCGCCAGCGCGACGGTGTTGGTTGCGTCGAGCGTCAGCGCGTTGTCGTAGGCGATTCGTGCTCCCCTCAGTTGCCCCAGCTTCTGCAGTACGGTGCCCAGCGCGGCGTGAGACGTGGCGTCCTTCGGATTGCTGGCGACGAGCCCCGCGAAGATGACGCGGGCCTCTTCCAGTCGTCCAATCCCAGCAAGCTCACAACCCAAACCGGCGATAGCGTGTGCCTGTTTGGAGGTGATTCCTCGAAGCTCTCCGAGCGTCATCCTGCCTTGTCGAACGGCTTCGAGTTTCGCCGCCCACTCTTCTGGCGAGGTCATGGCGTTCTAGAAAAAGTTGCCTGCCAGCGACGCCATGCTTCCCACGCTCTCCAGCATCTGGGCCTGGTCCTTGGCCTGACCACCCAGGGGTGAGCCGCCCGCCCCACCGGCGCCGCCCATGAGACCGGCCGGGTCCGCCATATTCACGCCTTTGAAGAGACCGAGCGGGTCCGCCAACATCTGCAGAAGTCCCATCAGGCCGTTCATGCCGCCGCCCGCGGGCGCTTCCGTTTTCTTCTCGTCGTTCACGTCTTCCTTTGCCCAGCCTTCGCAGGTGCAGGGCTGCTCGGGAATCTCCGTGCAGCCGCTCTGAACGGAAACCGAGTGCTGGTGCGAATGCATCTGCTCCACGGAGTTGCTCTGGGTCTGAACATTCACATTCATGTTGAGCGGCTCGACGAGGGGAGCGGTCTCAACCAGAGCCGAGTGGGAGATCGAGGTGTTCATAGAGACAGAGGTCATGGCGTTGCCTTTCGAAGGCGGCGGAAGAGAGGAGCTCCAGGCGGCCGCGAGCGCTTGGGTGCGCCATGGCTTCGCAAGGGCGAGACCATGCCGGTCTTCAGTAATTTCGGAGAGTTGACCGCAAACCGCCATCTCCGATCAGAGATGCCCGTCCGAGACTCGCGCCAACTCAGTCCTGCATCCACTCGGATCGCGTGACCACCGGGAGCTGCAGCGCGCGTTCGCGATCAAGATCCAAATTTCCCACGTGGAGCGAGAGCGGCGACTGCACCCATTTGTAGATGGACTGGGTGAACAGCTTTACGAACTTGGCCACGTAACCGTGCCGGGTGCTGAGGTTCACGTCGGGGAACATCTCGCCCAGCACCTGGACAATCTCGGCAGGCGCCAGCTTCTCCCCGGCGAACAGCGAGAAGCAGGCATCGAGAATCACGAACGGCATCAGCTCGTCTTCGCCCACTTGGTTGTGCGCGAGCTCCGGACCCGCTGGCCGCGCGATCACCAGGCGAATGCCTTCGTAGCCGTGCTTCTCCAAGAGATAGTCGAGCAGGTACATCACCACCGTCTTGGGAACGTTGGCGATCACCGCGAGCGCGCCCATCAGATCGCCACCCACCGTGGTGTAGCCGACGGCCTTCTCACTCATGTTACCGGTCTGCAGGAACAATCCGCCGGAGGAGTTAGACCAGTTCCACATCCGTTGCGCGCGCAAGCGGGCCTGAATGTTCTGTTCGGTGATCGGCGTAACCGGAGTATCGCCCAGCATCTGCTTTGCCGTGGCGAGCTCGCGCTCGAAGGCTTCGTCAATCGACACCACTTTGAGCTCAATGCCCAGCTCACTGCAGAGCGACTCCGCCGCCTTGCGCGTCTCCGCGGAGGAGTAGCGCGAAGGCATGTAGAACGCCTTGAGCAACGACCCCGGGTTGCCAGGGCGCGCGCGCTGCGCGTAGCGGTAGGCGATGAGCAGAGTGAGCAGTGAGTCGCGGCCGCCCGAAAGCGCGAGGCCAATCGACTTGAAGGCGCCGGTCTTCTCGAAATAGTCGCCCACTCCCAGAGAGAGCGCGTCGAGCAGGTCCTCGCAATAGAGCTCGCGCGCGGTGCGGCGCGGCCCCTCGTCCGGGAGGAAGAAGCTTTTGTTCGCGGGGAAGGGGTATCGCAGCGAGGCGCGTGACTTCTCAAACGACGCCTTCACTTCGACGAACGGGACCCGCTTGCCCATCGCGCGGTAGGCCTCTTCATCGAGTCGCCAGGTCGTGTTCTCCGAGCGCAGCCGCAGCGTTCGATCGAGATCGACCACCACCGACGCGTACCCCTCTTTGAACCGCGGCGCATCGAGCAGCCGCTTGCCGTTCTGATTAACGAAGCCGCCACCCTCGAAGATGAGCCCGTCGTTGCACCCCAGCGCGTTCGCGTAAGCGATGGTGCAGGCTCGGTCCGCGGCACGGGTCGCGATCAGCTCACGTCGCGTCTCGCTGGTGCCCACGCGGAAAGGAGACGCGGAGAGGTTGAGCACCAGCTCCGCGCCGGAGTACGTGCGGCGCCCAATCGGACCGTCCGCGCTCCAGAGGTCCTCGCAAACCTCGACGGCCACCGTTCCGAACTCGAACTTGAAGAGGTAGTCGCCGAACGGAATGCCCTGGTGAAGCCGCGAGTCGTACGGCACTCCGCGTCCCCACGTTCGCGCTTCGTAGAAGATGCTGTACGTCGGCAGCTTCTCTTTCGGGACCAAGCCCAGAATCTTGCCGCCGTGAATCACCGCGCCGCAGTTGTAGCGAAGGCCCTCCTGAATGATCGCCACGCCCACCACGAACACCGTGGAGAACGTGCGGGTTCGCTCGGCGAAGCGCAGCAGCTCCGGCCACTGCTTGTCGACGAACGCCTGCCACTGGATGAGGTCCTCCGCGGGATAGCCGGCGACCAGCTGCTCTTGAAACAGCCCTACCGTGACGTCATCCGCGGCCATGCGCGCCGCCACCGCCAGCGCCTTGTCCACGTTGGAGCGAACTGCTCCCACCGTGGTGTTGATGCTCGCGATGCCCAGCTTGACCAGCCTCATGACTGCCTCGCCACGCCTCATGAAAAAAGCCGCGGGCCTTACGGTTTGGTGGGCTCCGGCTTGCGGTGGCCCGACTTGGATCGGACGTACTCAATGATTCCCGGCAGGATCGACAGGAACACCACCAGGATAATGACCTTCTCGATGTGCTTCTCCAGTCCCGGGATGTTCTTGCCCAGCACGTAACCGAGCAAGGTCATCGACGACACCCACGCCGCCCCACCAATCACGTTGAAGCTGGCGAAGCGCGCGTAGGGCATCCGAGCCGCACCGGCGACGACAGGCACGAACGTCCGAACCAACGGCATAAAGCGGGCAATGATGATCGCCTTGCCGCCGTGCTTCTCGTAGAACGCCATCGCTTTTTGAAGGTACTCCGGCTTGAAGAAGCGGGCGTTGGGGTTGCGGAAGAGCGCGGCCCCACCCTTGGCGCCAATCATGTAGGAAACCGCATCGCCCACGATCGCGGCGGGGATGAGCCAGAGGTTGAGGTACCAGATGTTCAGGTTGGCCTGCCCGTTGGCGGCCATCAGCCCCGCGCTCACCAGCAGCGAATCGCCGGGCAGGAAGAACACCAGCGCGCCCGTCTCCAAAAAGATGATGGCCGTCAGACCAATCAGCCCCACCTTCACGGCCAGGTCGCTGGGATTGCGGATGGCCTCCAGAAGTTGGGAGGGATGAAGAAAGAGGTCGAGGAGATTCTGTAGAGATTCCACGGGGGCGGCTTAGCCCGATTTGACGCGTGACACCAGACGTGGCCTCTCACTCTGCCCAGCAAGCGCCCATGCGGGCGCGTGGCGAGAGGAGGCGTTAGCTTGAGGAACATGACCCTGGAAGACCGCCTCCGCGAAGCCTCCTCACACCTGAAGGTCTTCCCGCTGCCGTCGGTGGTGATGCTGCCGGGGAGTGTGGTGCCGCTGCACATCTTCGAGCCTCGCTACCGAGCCATGGTCAAAGACGCATTGGACGGCGATGGGATCATCGCGGTGGGACAGCTTCAGCCAGGCTGGGAGTCGAACTACTCCGGCCGACCCGCGCTCCACCCGCTCTGCTGCACCGGCATCATCCTCTGGCACGAACAGCTCCCGGACGGACGCTACAATCTGCTGCTGCAAGGAACATCACGCTTTCGTATCGACGCCGAGTTACCCGCGAAGGAGGCCTACCGCGAGGTGCGAGGCGCAGCGCTCCACGACCCGGAGTACGCAGGTCCGGAGGTGGATCTGCTCCGCGAGGCCGTGCTGGAGCTGACGGGCAGAGTGCCGCCTCCCGCCGCTGAGGCGTTGGCCCAAGTCGCGGCGCGCGCGTCCGGTGGAGCGCTCGCGGATGCGGTGGCGGCCGCTCTGGTGGGCGAAGCGCCGCGTCGCTACGAGGTTCTGTGTGAGCTTGACCCACGCCGCCGATTGCGCAGCGTGTTGTCGGATGTCGCGGATTTGATTGCGAACCTGGCTCCTGTCGCGACTTTAGGTCCCTTGAATTGACCTGACCCTCGTCCGGTCGAAGGCGAACAGGCTAGGGTTCCCCTCTATGACGGTTTCTTTCCGCCACGCGCTGTTGCTCTCACTGGCGCTCGCCAGCGCGGCGCAAGCAGAAGATTGGAGCATCGCTTCCGAAAAACCTTACCTGGTGAAGACGCGGCCCCTGCCCAATTCGGCAATCTTGGAGGTCTGGGCGGAGGGCGTGATCAACGCGCCCGTGCAGGACATCCAGGAAACGATGATGGACCCGGATCGCTTTCCCAAGTTCATGCCTTACGTGAAGGAAGGCCGGAACATCCTCACGCCCTTCCCGGATGGCAGCCGTTACGTTTACGTCCGAGTGAACCCGCCCATGCTCAGCCCGCGCGACTACGTGACCCACGTGACGCTGGTAAAGGGCGTGGCCGCGGACGGCTCCGGAGAGTTCGAGAACAAATGGGTCGCCACGCCAGACATCATTCCCTCACGCGCCAACATCGTCCGGCTTAGATTCAATGAAGGCGGCTGGAAGGTGACGCCGCGACCGGACGGCAGCAGCTACGCGGTGTACCGCTTCGCGGTGGACCCTGGCGGCGCTGTCCCCGCGTTCGCCGCGAACATGGGCAACAAGAGCGGCATCCAGGACACCTTTAAAGCCGTGGAGCAGGAAGCCCAGCGCCGAGCGGCCGAGCGGAAAGTCAAAGCCGCGCAACCTCCACCGCCGCCGGTTACGCAGAAACAGTAGAGCGCTGAATCGCTCGCCAACAGAAAGCGCGGGAGCCCCAATTAGGAAGGATTGGCGCACCCTCTGTGAAGACGCTGCACGCAATCGATTCTGAGGGCGTGCGTAAAGAGAAGAACAAGGAGACCACGACACGATGTCAAAGCCCGGAATCGCTGCAGTCCTGTCCTTCTTCATCCCTGGTGTGGGGCAGATCTACAACGGTGAGATCTGGCGCGGCGTGTTCTGGC
>JBQTKE010000643.1:0-11272 GCA_052386435.1 Myxococcaceae bacterium | reverse complement strand
TCCCAGTCAGCCATCCCCTCCGCCTCAGCCAACGAGCGATCGCCGCGCTCCAGGGGCAGCGCCAGCTCTCCGGGACGCTCGGCGCCGCGACCGGAAAAGAGCTGATCACCGAAGGAGAGGAGCTCCGTTTCGCGCGAGATAAGCGGCGCCACGTACATCTCCTCCACGAAGTGGATGACCTTGCCCATCTGCTCGTCGACGTTTCGCCGATCGTTCCCGACAACGACGAGGGCGATCGTCGCCTTCTGCCAGAGGTCGTTGTCCTCCACCTCGGCCACCGCCACATTGAAGCGCGCCTTCACCCGGTCCGTGACCCGGCGGAGGATCTGCCGCTTCGCCTTGAGCGATCCGCTGTCTGGAATCTGAAGGGTGAGGCGCGAGACACAAACGAACATGGCTTACCTTGGGTATCGCTAAGGCGCCCGGACGGATCCGGACGCCTCTTACGGAGCGAACGGCTGCTATCAGGTCAGCTCAAGCTCGGGCGCGTCTCCTCGATCTCAAAGGCTTCGATGATGTCGCCGGCCTTGAGGTCGTTGTAGTTCTCAATGCCGATACCGCATTCGAAGCCTTGGGCCACTTCGCGGACGTCGTCCTTGAAGCGCTTGAGTGAAGCCAGCTTGCCCATGTGGACCTGCTTGTTGTCGCGGGACACCCGCACCATCGCGGTGCGCTTGATGGTCCCGTCCAGCACCGCCACACCGGCGATGGTTCCCAGCTTGGGGACGTTGAACAGGCTGCGCACTTCCGCGCGACCCAGCTTCTTCTCGGTGCGAATCGGCTCGAGCAGCCCTTCCATGGACGCGCGCACGCCATCGAGCAGCTCGTAGATGATCGAGTACTGCTGAATGGTCACGCCCTGGTGCTTGGCCGTGGCTTCGGCGCCGGACTCGGGCTTCACGTTGAAGCCCACCACCATGCCTTTGGACGCGGACGCCAGCATCACGTCGGTCTCGGTCATCATGCCGACCCCCTTGTGGATGACCTCCACCTTGACCTTGGGCGTGGAGAGCTTGTTGGCCGCCTGGACGACCGCTTCCAACGAGCCCTGAACGTCCGCCTTGATGACCAGGCGGCACTCTTTCTGGTTGCCCGTCTTCATGCGGTTGAAGAGCGCTTCCAGAGACTCCTTGGAGGTCTTGCCCAGCTCCTGCTTCCGCTCCTTGATGACGCGGTGCTCGGCGATCTCCTTGGCGGACTTCTCGTCGTCGACGACGTTGATGGTGTCGCCCGCGGTGGGGACGCCATCCAGACCGATGATCTCCGCGGAGTAACCCGGCCCCACCGCGGTGGTCGGCTCGCCCTTGTCGTTGAGCATCGCCCGGACCTTGCCGGAGTGGACGCCGGTGACGATGGGATCGCCCACGCGCAGGGTGCCTTCGCGAACCAAGACGGAAGCGACCGGACCGCGCCCCTTCTCCAGCTTCGCTTCCACGATGATGCCCACCGCGGGACGGCTGGGGTTGGAGTTGAGCTCCAGCACTTCGGACTGGAGGAGGATGTTCTCCAGCAGCAGGTCAATGCCTTCCTTCGTCTTCGCGGAGACGGGCACCATGATGGTGTCGCCGCCCCACTCTTCCGCGACCAGCTCGTGCGCGGTGAGATCCTTCTTCACGCGCTCCGGGTTGGAGCCCGCGGTGTCGATCTTGTTGATGGCGACCACGATCGGAACCTTCGCCGCCTTGGCGTGGTTGATCGCTTCGATCGTCTGAGGCATCACGCCGTCGTCCGCGGCAACGACGAGGACGACGATGTCGGTGACGTTGGCGCCGCGCGCACGCATCGAAGTGAACGCTTCGTGGCCCGGCGTGTCCAAGAAGGTGATGTCGCCCTTCTCGCTGCTGACAGTGTATGCGCCAATGTGCTGGGTGATGCCACCGGCTTCGCCCGCCGCCACGTTCGCCTTGCGAATCGCGTCGAGGAGCGAGGTCTTGCCGTGGTCGACGTGGCCCATGACGGTGACGACAGGCGGACGGGCCCGCGCGTCCTCCGGCCGGTCTTCCACGTCCGGGAGGTGATCATCGACTTCGAAGCCGATCTTCTCGACCTTCCAGCCGTAGTCCGCCGCGATGATCCCCGCGGTGTCCGCGTCGACGACCTGATTCACCGTGGCCATCGTGCCGCCGGCCATGAGCTTCTTGATGAGCTCGCCGGTCTTGATGCCCATGCGCTGGGAGAGATCCGAAACGGTGATCCCGTCCTGCAACTTGATGACTTTTTTCTCTTCGGCCATCTCGGTGATCTGGGTCTTCGCGCCCTTCTTGGTGGGCTTTCGCTTCTTACCGCGCAGAGGGATGGAGACGCGACCCAACATCAGGTCGGTGATCTCAGACTTCGTAATCGTACCGTCCTTCTCCGTCGTGCGCTTCTTGCCGCGATCCTGCTTGTTCTTACTGACGTCGACCAGCTCACGGCCACGGCCGAGGTGATCCGGAACGACCTTGAACTCGCGAACTTCGCCAATCGCCTTGCGGCCCGGCGCGAGCGGAATGTTCTTGTGCGAGGTGGACGAGGGGGTGACCCGGCGAACCTGAATCAGCGGACGGCTGAGGACGACGGCCTGGGTCGCGGTGGGCCGCAGGTTGCGCGCCTCGACGACAGGGGCCGGCGCACCGCTCTGACCGGGTCGACCAGACACCGGACCGCCCGGACGGGAACCCGTGGACGCCTGAGCATGGGCACCAGAAGGAGAAGAACCAGGGCGGATGTACGTCTGGGAACCTCGGTGAGACGGACCTGAAGGGCTGGGCATTCCAGGACGATGCTGAGGCGACGCAGAGGGGGGACGAACAACGGGGGGACGCGCTTCGGGGGCGACAGCAGCCGCTGGAGCCGCATGGCTGGCCGCAGGCGGGGTGACAGCCGGCGTGGACAGAGCAGCAGCGACGGGCCGCTCTTCCGCGACGGGACGCTCTTCCGCGACAGACGACTCGACCGGGGCCGGAGGGACAGCAGCGAGAGGCGCCTGGGGCGCTTGTTCCTCGGCTGTCTCCACGGACTCAGGCGCGTGCGTCTCCGCGGCCGGAGCCTCGAGCTCGGCGACCTCGGCAGGCGCGGCGCGGGTGGTTGGAGCGGCTTCAGCCTCAGGGACTTCCGAGCCGGCGCCAGGGCTCTTGCGGCGGACCATGAAGCCCTTGGCCGCGACCGGAGGCGGAGCTGCGCGCGGCTTGCGCTTGTCGACGATCTTCTGGACGGCCGCGACCGCCTGGTCGTCCTCTAGCGAGCTGGAATGGCTCTTCACGTCGTAACCGAGCGCAACCAGCTCCGTCACGACGTCCTTGTTGTCGAGCTCGATGCCGTGAGCCTTGAGCTCCTTGGCAATCTCATGAACGCGTTTCTTCGACATATCGCCTTGTACCTTTGGGCCGCGCCGCTTCTCTAAAGCCAGCTGCGCAGCATGTATTTCAATTTTCCCGCGGCTCAAAGTCCTTCAGAGCCACCTCAAGCGCCTCGACCACCAAGTTCAGATCCGATCCCTTGAACCGAAACGCGCGCTGGAACGCCTTTCGCTTGACAGCGGCGCGCAGACACCCTGCTTGGCAGAGGTAGGCGCCGCGACCGGGGGCTGTCTGTGGCTTGTCCATTCGCACCCGCCCTCCGTCTTCGAGGGCCAGCCGAATCAGCATTCTTTTCGAACGCTTGGCGCCACAGCCAATGCATGTTCTTTCAGGGCTGTTGGTGGCTTGAGAAGGCATCCTCCGGGTTTTTCAGGTCAGTCAATCGAAACAGTTAAGAGCGGACGCATCGGTTCGCTCAGGCTTTTGCACCCTCGGAAGCCACGGCCGGCGGCGGGATGGCTGCCCCGGCGGCGACCGCGCGCTCGGCGTTGAGCTCGGTGCGCAGCTTGGCCTCTTCGACGAGGTAGTTCTCCGCCGCGCTCTTGATCTGCCGGGCCTTCTTGATGCCGACGCCCGGCACCTCGCCCAGCTTGGCGATGTCCTTCTCGTTGGCGACGTCTTCCACCGTGCCGTAGCCCGAAGACTGCAGCTGTTCGATGGCCTTCTCGCCCAAGCCACGGACGCGCGCCAACCGCTCCTTCTGGGTGAGCTCGTCCGGGTGACGCCGCGCTTCAATGAGCCGAGCCTGCTCGCGGTCGTACTCCATCTTCCGCAGCTCTTCCGCGTCGTCCACCATCTGGCTACGCGCCTTCTCCTGCATGGCGGGGATGCGCGCGGGGTCCAGGCCGGGGATCTGTGAGAGCACGTCCGCGGAAGCCTCCGCCACGTCCTTCGCCTGGCGGAAGCCGTGGGCGTAGAGCGTTTCGATCAGCATCTCGTTGACGCCAGGGAGTGACCCGAGCGACCGGTTGGCGAACTCGCGCATCTCCTTCACGCGGGTCTCGCTGTTGATGTCCAGCTTCCAGCCGGTGAGCTGCGCGGCCAGACGGACGTTCTGCCCGCGGCGACCAATTGCCAGAGAAAGCTGGTCGTCCGGGACGATGAGCTCCATGGCGTGGTTGGCCTCGTCGATGATGACGCGGGCAACCTCAGCCGGAGCGAGCGCCGAGCAGACGAAGCGCGCGGGATCGTCATCCCAAGGCACGATGTCGATCTTCTCGCCGCGGAGTTCCTGAACGACGGCCTGAACGCGGCTGCCCTTCATGCCGACGCACGCCCCGACAGGGTCGACGTCCGGATCGCGCGAGGAGACGGCAATCTTCGCGCGGCCTCCAGGCTCACGGGCCGCGGCTTCAATCACGACGATACCTTCGGCGATCTCCGGCACTTCCATCTCGAACAGCTTGGTGAGGAGGTTCACCGCCGCGCGGGAGAGGATGATCTGAGGGCCCTTGGACTCGCGGAGCACGTCGATCACGTACGCCTGCACGCGGTCGCCGGCGCGGTACATCTCGCGGGGAACCTGCTCGCGCACGGGGAGCACTGCTTCGGCGCGACCTAAGTCGACGATCACGTTGCCGCGCTCGAAGCGGCGGGCAATGCCGGTGACGATCTCGTTCTTGCGGTCCTTGTATTCGTTGAAGACGTTCTCTCGCTCCGCGTCCCGCGTGCGCTGGAGAATGACCTGCTTGGCGGTCTGCGCGGCAATGCGGCCGAACCCGCGGCGGAAGGTCTTCAGCTTGAGGATGTCGCCGTACTGATCATCCTGCGCCTTCGCTTCCGCGGCGTCTTCATCGCGGTAGAAGATCTGGAACACCAGTTCGTCGCCCGCTTCGACTTCCATGCCCTTGGCGCGCGCTTCGGACGCCAGCAGCTGGTTCACGGCCTGCGTGGGATCCGTGACCTCAGGGACGACGGTGATCGCCTGGAACAGCTCCACCACGCCCTTGTCGGCGTCGTATTTCGCTTCCAGAAGACGGTCCTGCCCGAAGTGCTTCTTCGCGGCGGTGTTCATCGCGTCCTCAAGGGTCGCAATCAGCACGCTGCGCTCAATTCCCTTGTCCTTCGCGACTTGGTCGAGGACGAGGTTGAGGTTGACACTCGGGTTCGCTTGGCTGGCCATGGTTGTCTCTTTCGTTGGTGTCCACGGTCCCACCACGTCCGCTCATCGCGTCCGCCTGGGGCCTGTATGTGAGCTCTAGAACTCGAACTCCAGATTCGCCTTCGCAATGTCTTTGAACGGAATGGAGAACGCGCCGGCACCTTCGACTTCCACTGTCACCGCCTGCTCGTCCACACCCTTCAAGACGCCACTGAAATTCTTCCGCGGAGGGTCCCCAATCGGACCGTAGGTCTTCACTTTGACCTTCTTGCCGGAGGCTCTGCGGAAATGATCCGGCTTGCGCAACGGCCGGTTCAGCCCGGGACTGGAGACCTCCAGGCTGTACTCTTGGGGAATAAAGTCTTCGACGTCCAGCGCGGTGTCGAGCGCGCGGGAGATGGCGGAACAATCCTCCAGCCCCACCCCACCCGGCTTGTCTATGAACAGGCGCAGGATCCAACCCGGCTGCTCGCGCACGTACTCCACGTCCACCAGCTCCATGCCTTCAGCCACGACGAGAGACTCCGCCAGCTGCCGGGCGCGCTCCTCAACCGTCTGTTTGATGTTGGCTTCAGCCATGAACTTCCAGCCCCAAAAGCACGAAAAGCGGGCAACGAGGCCCACTTTTCGAGAAAAATCGAAAAATGTCGGCAGCTCCCCTACCACACGGAACGCCTAGGAGTAAAGCCAGCGACCTCTGTGTAGGTGCCCGAAACGCCTGTGAAACAGCTCTGAATTCCCCTTCTAATAACGACCTATGACGCTCGTCGCTGCAGTGCAGATGACCTCTGGCGCGGATACCGCCCGGAATGTCGAGACCGCTACTCGGCTGGTGAAGAAGGCCGCCGCGCAGGGGGCCACCTTGATTGGACTCCCGGAGAACTTCAGCTGGATGGGGCTGGAGGAGGACAGGCCCAACCACGCGGAGAGTCTGGAGGGCGCGACGTTGTCGCGTCTGGCGGGGGTGGCGAGAGAGTTGAAGGTCACGCTCCTGGCTGGATCGGTTCTGGAATCGGGTGCGCCCGGCGGACGCCTCTACAACACGTCCGCGCTCTTCGGTCCTGACGGGGCGCGGTTGGGCGTTTACCGGAAGATCCATCTATTCGACGTGGAGGTGGGGGATGGGGCGACGTATCGGGAGTCGGCCGCGGTCGCTCCTGGGAAGGAGGTGGTGGTCGCGGAGACGGCGGCGGGGAAGTTAGGGATGTCGGTCTGCTACGATCTTCGTTTCCCAGAGCTGTACCGTGCGCAGGCGGCTCAGGGCGCGACGATCATCTCGGTCCCCGCCGCGTTCACGTTGATGACCGGGAAGGATCATTGGGAGGTGCTGCTCCGCGCTCGCGCGATCGAGAACCAGGCCTATGTGTTCGCTCCCGCGCAGTGGGGTCGCCATCCGCCCAACCGGCAGACCTATGGCCACGCGCTGGTGATCGATCCGTGGGGATTGGTTGTCGCGAAGGCCAGCGACGGAGAGGGTTTCGCGCTTGCGGCGATTGACCCGGAATATCAGGCGAGCGTCCGGCGCAATCTGCCGTGCTTGAGCCACCGTCGGCTTTAAGCTTCAGGGCCCTTTCTGAAATTGAGCTTTATTTCCTCACCTCCGGATTGCGTCCCACCACCACCGTGGTCTCGCGGCCCGCCAGGTAGAGCTCGCGCAGATCTTTGAGCCGCATCAGCTGCCATGGCGCGAAGTTGCTGACCCCGTTCTTGGTGAAGACCACATCGTCCGCGATGTAAACGCACGAATGAACCGGCTGCCCGTCGATCAGGAACTGCAGCACATCGCCCAGCGTGCGGTCTTCGTATCGAACCGGGGTGAGCCCCCGAAAGAAACCCTGCACCTCCTGGGACGGGGCGCCGGTGGGTGAGACCGCGCGGTTCGGCGGAATGAACGCGTGGTAATTGGCGGCGGACCAATGGCAATCCGCGTCGACCTCTTGCGGTGTCGGGAAGGCGTAGAGGTGAGAACGGAAGAAGCCAGGGAGCAGGTGGATGATGTCCACAGAGAGCACGGGTCCCTGTGTCACCATGGCACGCAGCAAGGGTTCGATCTCACTGGAGTGGCGAGCATCACCCCAGTAGTCCAGCAGGGAGTTCAGGTTGGTGCTGGCGGGCGCTTTCAAGCGAACCAGCAGGGCCGGACGGGTGGAGATTTTCCGAATGAAAGTTTCGCGGTCGGTCCGCTCTTTGAGCAGCGCGCAGGTCGAGGCGTAGTTAGAGAGGATCGCCGTGCCTTCGCGCGACCAGATCATCTTCCGAATCGTGTCTCGACCCGACAACGTGAAATCCGCAAGCCACGCGTCCAGATCTCGCTCTCGTCTTCGGGTTCCGTAAAAGTAGGGATCGTTGACAGGGTACTTGGACAACTCGCGGTAGATGACATCCCGGGCCTTGGGCGACAACCCGAAGATGACCGCCTGTGAGGGCTGCGCCCAGCAACCCGGAGCGGGCCCACTGCAAGCAAACGTGCGCTGCAACTCCTCCAGCAATCCAGGGGCGATTCCCGCCGAACGCAAGAACGACTGGAGTCCGCTCGCGTCGAAGCGCGGGAAGTGCCACGACACAGGCTCGGCCGCGCACAGCCCCGCCGAGTACGCCAATTCTGGGGCGCGGATCTCGAAATCAAAAAGCTCCAGCTGTCCCCAGGGACCCTTCTTTCCTTGCGACCAGCCGGGACTGTTCGCGGCCGCCTCCGCGGTCCCCGCCCCACCGCCGCCCCACCACCCGGCTGCCCCCGCAAGCAGCAGTGCGGCGCTCGCGGCGACGGAAAGAGGCAATCGCCGCCGCCGAGAATTCGTTGATCCACGAATGGGCGCGGCCGTGGAGGCTGTCGTTCCAGCGCGGTCTCTCTTCTTTCCTCGACCCATGAACGCGAGTGTGGCGCACGCCCAATAGGACGCGCAGCGTTTTGTGCGGTTCGTTCACACCCCCTAAGGCCGGTTGCGCTTCGAGCGACTGAGGACCGCATCCCACAGCACGCCCCAGTGTGAGCCTCTCGTCCCTCTGTGACGGGGAGTATTCTGCGGCCGCTTGCGCACCCTCTCCATCCTCTTCGCCGCCACGTGCTTTGCCGCGTGCGCGGAAGAAACTCGGCCGCCGGGCGCGACGGCGATGGTGCCGGTCTTCGAGCAGAAGAAGATCGAACGCGCTTCGCTGCGCGACATCAAAGGCGATGTGAAGGTAAAGCGCGCGGCCGGAGACGAGTGGATCGCTGCGACGGAAAGGCTGGCGCTGATGGACAACGACAAGGTCCGCACTGCCAAGGGCGCCTCTGCGTCTGTCCGCTTTAACAACGGCTCGACGCTTGCTCTTGGAGAGGATGCGCTGGTGAGCATCGCAGAGGGTCGACCCAAACCGGGCGAGGACGTCTCTGACGTGACCGTTCTCAAGGGTCGCGTCGACGCGGAGCTGGATGAGACGGCCAGGCAGTCGCTGTCCGTTTCCACTCCTGCCGCTGTGATCCGCGCGGGAAGGGAGCTGGTGTTCCAATGATCGCGCTCTTCCTCCTGCTTCTCCTCTCGACCTCGCCCGACGCAACGACGACTGTCGAGCCCAACGAAAAGACGCTCTCGCAGGTTGCGGCTCGCTCGCTCGGCGACTCGAAAGCCGCTCCTGAGTTGAGGGCGCTGAACCACCTCACCTCGGACACTGTCGCGCCAGGAACCACGCTGAAGTTACCTGGACCCGATCGCGCGCTCGCCAACAGCGCGCTCGCCGCCGCGCGCAATGCTGTCGCCGCGGGTGGAAAGAATCAGAACGCGGACGCGAGCAAGCATCTGCGAGAGGCGGAGAAGCTGTTCCGTGAAGCCCGCTACAGAGAATCGGCGCAGGCGGCGGACAGCACCTGGCGGCTGCTCTCCGAGAGCGCCACCCAACCCACGCGGTTCGCGGTCGAAGTGGCAGAAGACGGCAAGACCAAGGTGGCCTCGCGCACGGGGCAACCTGTCCGCGTCGAAGCGCAAGGCGTCACGCAGCCGGTCTACGCGGGTCAGTCCGTAAGGGTGGAGAAGGGCAAACCGCCGTCAGCACCGGAGTCCGCGCCACTGCCTCCGCTGCTCGTTTCGCCCCACGACAACTTCCACCTCTACCTGCGCGGCGCTTCGACTGCGTTGGGCCCGGTGATTCTGACCTGGCACGCGGTGAACGGCGCGCAGTCGTACGAGGTCGAGGTCACCGGCAGCGGCGCTCCCCTCGCCCTCAAATCCGCGCGTCCGGAAGCGCGACTGCCTCCGCTCGCTGCCGGGCGCTACAGCTGGACCGTGCGTGCCATCAAAGGTGAAGTGCGCTCCGCCCCGTCGGCGACGCGATCGTTCGAGCTGTCTCCGGATGCCATGAAGCTGGACGTCAAAGGGAAAGGCTTCCAATGAAGCTCTCCAAGACCATCCTGTTGCTGATGTTGGTGGCCAGCATCGTCCCCACGGTGATGGTTGGTCTGCTGGGCGTCTCGGACACCCGCGAGCTTTTAGTTCGTGACGCGCAGGAGTTGGCGCAGGAGCGCGTGAAACAGATTCGGCTCAAGACGGAGTCGCTCGTCGCCCGGCCTACGCAAACGGCGTGGGTGCTCGCTCGAGTGCCCAACTTCTTCGAGCTGCCGTTGGATGCTCAACGCTCTCACGTGGCCGCGGTGATGAATCAGCGCCGCGAAGTGACCGCCATCACGGTCTTCTCCGCAGATAAAAAGCGCGTGCCAGGTCTGCAAGCGTTCGCAGTGAAAGACGTGCCGCCGACTGAAGTCGCTGAGCACGAGGCCACCGCGCGCGCCTTGCTCGAAGGGCTCCACGACGTCGCGTACTCGCAGGTGACCGCGGGCCATCCCAGCCTGACGGTGGCCTTCCCTCTCGGCGATCCGCCCAAGGGCTACGTCGCGGCGCAGCTGGCGCTGGACAACATGACGGAGATGCTGTCGCTGGAGAAAGTGGGTTCCAGCGGCTTCGCGTACGTCGTTGACCGAGCCGGCAAACTGGTCGCGGGCGTCCCCGCGCTGGGTCCGCACGCACGCGCGGGAGTGAGCGTGGCGCAGCGGCCGGCGGTGGCGCACTTGCTTGAGCAACTCAAGACCTCGCCCGACTCCGAAGCTTTTCACGTGGGCAACTTCGGCTCTGGCGACGACCGCGTCGTCGGCGCGTACGCGATGATGCCGCAGCTGGGTTGGGCCATCGTCTCCGAACAACCCATCGAGCTGGCCTACGCTCAGGTCGCCACCATGCAGCAGCGCATGGCCGTAGGTGGATTCATCGCCACCCTGGTCGCGCTGGGCCTGGCCGCGATGTTCTCGCGTCGAGTCACTCGCCCGCTCAAGAGTCTGACGCAGGCGTCGACAGACATCGCCAAGGGACAGTTCGGCACGCAGGTGAAGATCAAAGAGAAGAACGAGCTGGGTGAGCTGGCCCAAACGTTCAACTACATGAGCATGCAGATTCAAGCGTACGACGGCGAGACGCGTCGCCTCTACGAAAGTCTGGAGAAGGGCTACCTCGAAACGATTGTCGCGCTGGCGAATTCGATCGACTCGAAAGACGCGTACACGCGCGGCCACAGCCAACGCGTGGGGGATACCTCGGTAGAGATTGGTCGCGAGATGAATCTCACCGAGCGGGAGATCAAGCTCCTCCACTACGGCGGCATTCTTCACGACGTTGGGAAGATCGGGATCATCGAATCAATCCTGCTCAAGCAGACGCGGCTCACCGATGAAGAGATGGTGGTGATGCGCGAGCACCCCAGCATTGGCGACTCGATCATCGAGCCGGTGACGTTCCTTCACTCCGTGAGAGCGGCGGTGCGCAACCACCACGAGCGCTGGGACGGCACGGGCTATCCCGACAAGCTCAAG
>JBQTKE010000642.1:0-7145 GCA_052386435.1 Myxococcaceae bacterium | reverse complement strand
GGAGAATGCGGTCGAGCGCGCGAGTTCTGAGACGCCGCGTGAGATGTGGGCGCCCCTGCAACTACCGTTTCTACAGGGAGGCCGACTTCCTGGGCCACTGGTGGCCAGAGGTCCGTCACCACACCAGGCGTTTCGATGGAGACGATGAGGGCGTAGCGAGCTCCCTTTTCACTGCGGTCCCGCTTCGGCTGGTCCTTCCACCAACCGCTGACGGGGTAGACGCCGATCATTCCACGCTCCGCGAGGTCGGCCGCGAAGCCCTGAAGGATGCGCTCGTCGCCGAGCTCAACACGAAGGCCTTACTCGATGGCTGAAAGTGCGTTGAGAGCAGGCAGAGGTCGGCGCACGGAAAGTCGCAGCAGCGCCTACGATGCGGGTCCTGCACTTCGACTCGGGCGGTAGCCTCGGCTGTGCGGGTTCCATACAGTTCAGGCGGGTTCGAACCGGTGGGCGGCAGAATCTTCACCGACTCGAGCGAATGGCGCAGCCGAATAGGCTCTGAACCAGCCAGCACCGGAATGAGGTCGCCATAAAGCGCGAGCCCGGCCATTTCAGTGCCGTGACCGAGATGGTCGTGCGCTCCCCAGTTTGGGTCGCAGGTGTGGCAGTCGGCGGCCGCAAGGGCCCCCTCGAGAAGTGGATGGCGTCGATTCACTCCCGTGTCGAGAACGGATACAGCAGGGGCGTCGCCGGCCGGCCCTGTGGTGCGGGCGAGAAGCTCCTTCGCCCAGTCGGCTTGCTCTTCGGGCCCCATGTCGGCGAAGACGGTTGCGGTCTCCTTGGCACGTCGTACTTCGGCCACGTCGTTGAGAACGTCGATGGACGCCGAAAGCTGTTTCGGTGTCGCCCGAACGAGAATCACGATGCGGTCGTCGAACTGCAGGCGCCGGGCTCCCACCAGAATCTTCTGGAGCCCAGCGAACTCCATGAGCCGCTCGAGCTCCTTCCCGTCGTGTCGACGGAGCCAGACCTCCCACCAAATCGCTTCCGTGTCGCGGGGATAGACCTCGGTGCTATCGCTCCAAAGACCGCGAAGCGTCGCAAGCCGCAGTGTGGCGACGGGGTCGAGCATCTCCTCGTGCCGGCGTTCGCCCTTCGTCTTCGGCGTCTTCTTCGCGTAGCTCTCGAAGCGCGTGACGAAGTGCTTCACCTTTCCCTCAGGTACGAAAACCGTGGCGCGCTCAATGCGGCGGGGCTCCGGTTCATCCGTCGTCGCATATGCGACGGCGACGAGCTCGATTCCCTGGCGCGCGTCTTCGAGCGACGAGAGCTTCAGCGGAACGCCCGGCTGACTCTCAAACTCTACGTAGAGACCTGGGACGGCTCCGTGAATCTCAACGCCCGCGTCGGAACGCCGCTGCTGCGCTTCGGCGATGGCCGCGGTGAACGCCTTCTTCAGCGCTCTGCCGTGGGCTGCGCGGTTCGCAGGTGCGGGCCGTTTTGATGGTGGAACCGCACGTGGATGGACACGATACGGCTCAGCCGTCGGCGGGTTGGGGACGATGATATGCGGGCGATTCCGAGGAGCAGCCACGGTTCAATCCCCTCGGTCCGGTTTAGGTATGCGTACTGCGTCGTTCCTCGAGGGCGAGCACGAGCTCGGCGTCGTTGACGGCAGTCGTGTGGTCGAGGATGGCGTTCTTGGCGGCTTGTTCGCACGCGTTCGCGATTTCGGCATGGCTCATGCCCTCGGCGGCCTTCGCGGCACGAGCCCAGTCGACGCCGGAAGTGTCGAGCAGCGCGAGCCTCGCCTTCATCACGTGAATGGCGATGTCGGCCGTCGGGAGCACGTACTCCAGCACGACGTCGAAACGGCGAAAGAGCGCTCGATCAAGAAGCTGGACGTGGTTGGTCGCGCCAACCACCACGCTGTCCGATTCGTCTTGTTCGAGGAACTGCAGAAAGGAGTTGAGGACACGTCGGATCTCGCCTACGTCGTTCTTGGCGCCTCGGTGACCGCCGAGCGCATCGAACTCGTCGAAGAAATACACGCCACGAGTGGACTGGATGGCATCGAACACCAACCGCAGTTTCGCGGCGGTCTCACCCATGTACTTCGTGATGAGGCCGTCCAGTTGGATCGTGAAGAGCGGTAGCCCAAATTCGCTGGCAGCGCAGCGGCGGTCATCGTCTTGCCGGTGCCGGGAGGACCGACGAGAAGGAGCTTCCGAATCGGTGAGAGGCCGTGCTCGCGGATTCGATCCCGTTCCCGCTGTTCGACCACGACGCGGTCGACTCGGGCGCGGAGCGTGTCGGTAAGTGCCATGTCCGAAAGGCGGGTTTTCGGGTAGCCGACCGTGAGCAGGCCCGCCAGCTCGCCGCGTGGTTGAGCAAGGGGTACCGGCTTGAGACCGCGAACGGGCTCTATAGCCCTTGGTCCTCGCCTTCACCTGATCGACAAGCTCGCGAAGCTCCTGGGCAAACTTCGTGTGCCCCTGCCGCGCCGCTTGCGCTGCGACCTGCATGGGCGGATCGCGTAGAAACGCTGTTCGTCGCCTTCCGCATGGCAGCGGATGAGCGCTTTGACCTGATCAGCAGTCGCCATGTCCTCTTCTAACTGAACACGCGGTCAGCCTCAATGGCTGAGTCGCTTCTCCCAGTTCATATTGAGGCATCTCGCTGGCGCCGACACCTTTTTCGTTCCCGTCAGCGCGTTCCCTATGCCGCGGGCTGGAGCGAATTATCACGCAGCCTTCTTCGCTCGCTTGGCGTAGGGGACGAGCCGGAAGAACAGGAACCCGTTCCAGGTGGTCCCTGTGGCTTCATTCGCGATCGCCGAGAGCGAGTTGTACGTCTTGCCGCGGTATTCGAAGCCGTCCTCGAGAACCTTGACCCGAATGCTTTTCCCGTCGTGCTCACGCTCGAGACTGGTGGGAGGAAGCCGAGAATCGCGGATCGCTTGATTCTTTGCAGCGTTCGCGTTCCCACCGGCATTTGTTGTCCGCTTGAAGCCCTTGGAGGAATTCTCGGACCGCGTCTTCGCCTCCGCTTCCGACGCCTTGACCTTCAGCGCCTCGATTATTTTCCTGACGAGGTAGGGCCGGTTGTTGGACTTGGCGTCGACGCCGAAAAGGTCCTTGTACTTCTGTTTCAGGTCCGCCCCTCGCAGGGCCTCAATGGTCTTCACTTCTGGTTCGGTGATCATGGTTGTGCCCCTTTTTCAGACCAGATTGAATTCCGCCATCACGGTCGCGACCATCTCGTCTGACTTCTTCGCCTCGGAGTCGTCGGCAAGCACGACGAACACTGGCGCCCAATGGTGTCGCCCGAGCCGGAACCACGACCTGGTGCTCCTCCGCCAGCAGAATCACCTTTTTTCGGTGCGTCCCCACAGGCGGAAACGGGTCACGTCCGATGACGTAGTCGTAGGCCGTTCCTTCCAGCCAGAGTGACGGCCAGCGGCGTCTAGCAGGGTCACCGCCCCGGCGCCGAAAGCGCTCGTCGATGGCCTTCTTGTAGGGCTCAAGACGGTCTCCTCCCGCAAGGTATCTGGCACTCAAGAAGTCCCTGTTCTCCTGACTGAGCGCGAAGAGGTCGCGTGCGAGGGTAAGGAGTTCTGCGGAGAGAGCATCGATTGGTGAGCGAGCTACCGGGGTTGCGGGCCTATTGCTGAGCCCGCCGGAGCCCGCGAGACGATTGCTCAGGCGTCGCTGCGGCGGTATTTGTGCGCCTGGACGGAGGCACAATGGACTTCGATATTCGAGCGAAGATCACAGACGAGGAGCCCGACGAACAGGTCGTCGAAGAGTACACAGAGCAACTGTGTGCGTTGTTCATGAGGTCCCCAGAGGCCAAGGCCCTCGACGAACAGGAAGATGACTTCGACGGCTTCTTCTGGGCCAACGCCATGATCGGCTACGGCATCAACTACTGCGGAGTCAGTCCCGCAGAGATGACTGCCGCTGACTTCGCCGAAATCCTCTTCGACATCATCCCCCGCAAAGTCTCGTGTGACCCCTCGAAGGCACCGGAGATGGTCGCCGAACTCAAGGCGTTCTGGACCTTCGTGCAGCGCGAGTACGCACTGACCAACGCGGCAGAGTGTCTCGGCGTGCTCAACGACGGCGCCTTAAAGAAGCTTGAGAGCAAGCTCGCCAACCCCGCCAACTTCGGAATGGCCAAGTCGTTCTTCATGGCCGGCAAGGAGGCGGGCTTCGATGTCGAGACCGAGGCCGGTTTGAACGCCTGGATGACGACGTACAACTCAAGTCTCAGCGGGCAGAGGCCGCTCGGGCCGGGACTTCCATCGGACGGCAGCAAGGTGGGTACGGCGGCCGACGATGCGAATCGCCAAAGGCTACGAGACGAGCGCAAGAAGAAGCGCCAGCAGCGGAAGGCCAGTCAACGGCGCAATCGGTAGCGCGGGACGTCCGCCGTCGTGAGCCACTTTCGGGGCACCGCAGTCGGACGAGGAGCAACGAGATGACGAGAGTCTTCGATGACGCGATCACCGCCCTGCGGAGGGTGATGGCCGAAACCGGAGCACCGGCACAGCAGATCGACGAAGTCGTACTGGTAGTCGGGACCTTGGACCTTGTGCTGCGGCGCCCCACCTTCACGAGTTCACCTGCGCTGGCCGCCGGTGCGGAGTTGGCCCTGGCCCGCCGCGACGGGCGCGACGAGGTGACGGCCGGCGATCTGGCCCTGCGCTACGGAACCCACCCGCCGGCCGTGAGCCGCCTTGCCACCATTATCTCCGACGCACTGGTGCTGGAGCCGCCTCAGATTTCTGCCGAGCTGGCGAGAGAGTTCGGTGTTCGAGACGTGAAAGCGTTCCTGCAGCGCATGCCGCAGTCGCCACGGGAGGCCGAACTGCGCCAGTCTCTTGCGAGGGTCGCACGCGACGAAATGCCCCTCAAGCCGCTGCACGAGCAAGTTCGCTTCGCAGGCGATCCGAAGGCCGTGACCTACGTTCTGCGCGTGAGCCTTTCCTGGAATCCCACGGTCTGGCGGGACCTGGAGCTGCGCGGCGACCAGACGCTCTACCACCTCCATGAGGCCATCCAGGAGGCGTTCGGCTGGAACAATGACCACCCCTGGTGCTTCTTCATGGCCGTGGTGCAGGGGAAGTTCAAGACCTGGCGGCAGCCTGAGGCTACGTACGGAGACACCGAGGACGCGCTCTCTCCCGGCGTCCGCCTCGCGCAGTTCGCACTCCGCCCACGTCGGCAATTTCGCTACCTCTTCGATTTCGGCGACAAACTCCTGCACCTGGTGACGGTGCAGAAGGCGGGAAGACCCGAAGCGCACATGGCGTACCCACGCCTCGTCGCCGAGGAGGGTCAGGCCCCTGAGCAGTACGGGAACGAGACCCAGGGCTGAACAGTCCCTTGCCTCGCCATCGCAACCGCAAAGGCCAACTGCAGCTGGATACCGCTCTGGCCCGCTCTGTGGCGGCGCGAGCGCAGTGTCTGCCTGGAGTGGTATGAGCGGCTTCAACACGAAATGAACTCGGCCCCAGCATCCAGGTTGGCACCCGCTACGACCACCTCCGCCAGTGCTGCCGGCGCTACCTCGGTCGAAGGGGTCCTGGAACGCATCACGTTCGCCAGCGAAGAGAACGGCTGGAGCGTGGTCAGGCTCGTAGTACCCGGCAAGAAAGACCTGGTCACCGCTGTCGGTCCCCTGCTGGGCGTTCAACCCGGCGAGAGTCTCCGTCTCACTGGCCGTTGGGTGACCGACCGCCAATACGGAGAGCAGTTCAGGGCGGACGCATTCCTTGAAGCCAGCGACGCTCGTCGGCATGAGAAGTACGTGGGCTCGGGGTTGCTGCGTGGCGTGGGGAAAGTGATGGCCGAGCGGTTGGTGAAACACTTCGGCCTCCAGACCCTGGAGGTCATCGATGCCCACGCCGAGCGGCTGACCGAGGTGGGTGGCATCGGCCCGGTCAGAAGCGCCCGCATCAAGGCTGCCTGGGCGGAGCAGCGCGAGATTCGCCAGGTGATGGTGTTCCTCCAGTCGAACGGCATCTCCACCACCTACGCGATCAAGATTTACAAGCAGTACCGGCACCAGGCCATTGGAGTGGTGAAGGAGAACCCCTACCGACTGGCCATCGACATTTTCGGCATTGGGTTCAAGACCGCCGACAAAGATCGCCGCCAACCTGGGCATCTCCCGTCACCGGCAAGACCACGTTGGTCAACGGCATCATCCAGATTCTGGAGAAGAAGGGCCGCCGGATTCTGCTCGCAGCCCCCACGGGCCGCGCCGCGAAGCGCCTGACCGAGACGACCGGCCGGGAGGCGAAGACGGTTCACCGCTTGCTGGAGTTCAGTCCCAAGTCGGGCACCTTCGAACGGGACCGACACAAGCCACTGGAGGCAGACCTGGTCATTCTGGACGAGGCCTCGATGGTGGACACGGTGTTGGCCTACAACGTTCTCAAGGCGTTGCCGCCCCACTGCCAACTCGTGCTCGTCGGCGACGTGGACCAACTCCCGTCCGTTGGCCCCGGCAGTGTGCTCGGCGACATCATCGACTCGGGCGCGGTGCCCGTGGTTCGTCTGAGCCACATCTTCCGCCAAGCCCAGAAGAGCCTCATCGTCACCAACGCGCACCGAGTCAACCAGGGGCAGTTCCCGGAGCTGCGCGGCGAAGATGCGGGAGGCGACTTCGTCTTCGTGGAGCGGAGTGAGCCAGAGGACGTGCTCGACGCCATCAAGGGGCTGGTGAAGCAGCGCCTTCCCAGTAAGTTCTGCTTTGACCCGGTTGACGACATCCAAGTGCTCACTCCGATGCACCGAGGGACGTTGGGCGCCGCCAACCTGAACACCGACCTTCAGGCGCTCCTCAATCCATCTCGGCCCGCGCGGCTTGCGCGGCGCGGTGAAGCTCAGGCAGCGCCGCGGCCGGCCAGCCGCCCTCGCGCAGTTCGCGCGATGCCCTGCGCGAGATTCCACAAAGCGCGGAAAAACTATTGAGCAGCCGCGCCCCCGGGGCGAGATCCTCCTTGGGCTGGCGTGCCTCGTCCTGCGCACGGAGGACAAGCTCGGGATTCTTGAGGATGAGCTCGCGCGTCGCTCCCGGGCCGCCGCGCCAGGCGGCGCACAGCGCCGCCACCTCTCGGAGTGAAAAATGGCGCGCGCCAACAGCGTGTGCCAACGCCTCTGCGTCTTCGCCGCTGGCGCGCGCCCGCGGAACAA
>JBQTKE010000641.1:0-5364 GCA_052386435.1 Myxococcaceae bacterium | reverse complement strand
GTGGTGCCTGAGCCGTGGGAGGTGGAGGTCGAGGTGGCAACCGCCTCAGGTTACGGAGTACCTCTTCGGCAGTCCGTCTCGAGGTGACGAGCGCCAGGACTTTGCGTTTGCCGCCGCAGGGGCAAGTCCAGACGTCTATGCCGAACGTTCTTCTCTGAAGAGCGGCCCAGTCGAGCCTTGGAGGACGCGGCAGGCTCACCCGCGCAGTGCCGGTTCCCAAGACGGGAGTCGTGATGCGCGCAGCAGGCTTGAGCACGACGAGGGAGCGCAACGCGGCGTTGGGAGCGAACACCCCATGAAAGCACGTCAGGCGCGTGCCGCTCGGCGGGACCACCGCCAGCAGTCGCTTCACCAGCGCCGCAGCGGTGAGGATGAGGACGTGCCCGCGCTTGGTGCGGTACTCGTACTGGCCGTCCTCGCGACGGGGCGTGCCTGCCGCCCGCGCGACCGCAGCGGCCTCGTCCCAGAGCACCGCCGGCATCGCGCCCAGCTTCGTCCGCGTCTGTCGCCACTGCTCGATGTTGCGGCGATACCCGCCACGGCGCGTCAGCTGCAAGCGGCTCGGCATTTTCCGCACCGCGTTGCTTGCCTTTAGATTTCGATACCGAAGAGCGTCGCGTAAGCCATGCTCCGTGCCATGTAAGGGAGCTTGCCGATCCTGTCGAGGATAGAGGGCGCTTTCCAGCTCGGGTCGAAGGTGTAGTTCCGATCGAAGGTCACGCTCCCCTTTCCCTTGACGTCGTTCGATAGCGCGTCGCTTGTCCAGGCACTGCCGTACTCGCCGGCAGTGAGCCGGTCGCCCGACTTTGGATCGAAGACCAGGAAGTGGGTCTGGGCGGGCGTCCGACCGGTGGGGTTCTTGTGGGAAGCCACAATGAGGTACGTGCTCTCCCCGTCGGCCGCGGGCACGAGGTAGGCTGCGAAGGCGGGTCGCGTGCGGTTGCGCTGGAAGAATTGAACGGTCTCGGGGCCCAGGGCGTTCGCGAGGACAGCCTCTGCTTCCGGAGTCAGAGCGTCCTTTCTCGCCCCCATCCCTCTCAGTAGCCCGTCGAACGGCTCGTCATTGCGTGGCACGAGGGTCATCGCATTCGCAAGCCGATGTCGAACGACGCCGTCCACCGCGTACGGATCGATATGGTCGAGAACGCGCACTGGCTTTTCTGATGGTGTCTGCGAGAGGATCTTGAGCACCGCCTCCTCTGCTGCCGCGGCTTTTTGATCTCTTACTACATCGCTTCGCAAGCCTGAGATGCGGCGGCTGTTGAGGTCGATTCTTCCTGTGGCCATCGAGGACTCCCTGGGGCGCTCGCGCCCTGTGTGAGCGAATTATCGCCGGCGTGCAATTATGGTTGTCACTGGGGTCTGGAGAAGTCTGGAGAAGGACTAGAGAAGGACCACCTCGAGCTTCCAGCGCTTGCCAGCAGCGTTCCTCGAGTCAGGAACGACTGGAGCTTCAAATCAGCGAAACGAGAGAGGAGAAACCCAGCAGCACGTCTGAGTTCAAGAATGATGAGTCTGGCTTCTTCAGTCATCGACAGTCCCTCCGGCCACTTGCCTTGGCGCGCCCCAACTCGACACACTGCGGCGCACCGTTTTCACCGCAGGGTCGACCGCCTCAGAGGACTGCTGAGCGACAATTACGGCTCCCCATGAACGACAACTACACCTCCCCATCGCAAACGAGCGCGTGAGCTGACGCTGGCAAGAGAGGGGCGGCTGAGAGAAGCCCCCTCATGCCCTCGGTGACAGACGCGCAGGTGAGGAAGCTGATGGAGGAGATGAGCAAACACGGGACGATAGGAATGGCCGCGATGAAGGCGGGCATGGACCGGAAGACGGCGCGGAAGTACGTCGCCACCGGGAAGCTACCTTCGGAGATGCCAGTCATCCGGGACTGGCTCACGAGAGGGAACCCGTTCGAGGAGCATTGGGCCGAGGTGGTCGAGCAGCTGCGGGACGCGCCGGGTCTGGAGGCGAAGACCGTCTTCGAGGCGCTGTTCGCGAAATACCCGGGCCGGTACGAGCCGGGGCAACTGCGGACGCTGCAGCGGCACGTGAGGTCGTGGCGGGCCGAGGAGGGCCCCGAGAAGGAGGTGACGTTGGCGCAGCAGCACCGCCCAGGGGAGGCGGCACAGACAGACTTCACGCGGACTGCGGAGTTGGGGGTGACCATCGCCGGCCAGTTGTTCTTGCACCTGCTCTGCGTCGTCGTGCTGCCGTTCTCGAACTGGCTCTGGGCGACGATGAGAAGCCCGACACAGGTTCCCTGAGGCTGACACCACCCGCGAAGTTGCGCGGCCCCGTCTATGTGATTGTCCCAGGCGATTGCGCCAGTGCGTGCCTTGACGCGTTGGACCTTTTCACTCGCTTCCCCAACGTCCACTTGATGGGCGCTCCGAGCTCCGCGGACACATTGGCGCCGGCCAGCACCTGATCCATTTTCTGAGGGCAGCGAGATCCACTCCCCGCGGTGCTCCGCGTAGTTGATGGCCTGAACGACCTCGTCGTGGTCGGAAGCACCGGCCGCCACAATGTGACGACGGGCAGCTGGGAAGGAGGCGGGAAGGCGTTGCTGGTGAGGATGGATGGCGAGCTGAACGTGCGGGAGACGCGAAGCTTCGGCAACGACCGGCTGGCCAGTGCCACCGACGTCAGGATGGGAACCTCGCAGCTGCTGGTCACGGGCGTCTGGGACCGCATCCCCAACAACCATCTGCCCGAAGAGGAGAGGTGGCAGCGCGCCTTCGTGGCCACGCTGCCGAGAGCGAATTGGTCTGGGCTTTCACTCCAGCCGGAAGAAGTCACCGGCTTGACGCCGCTACGAGACATCGTCCCATGAGCGCCGAACGGAGAAGGCCCCACCACGTCGACCCGCGAGTGGACGCATTCATTGATGCTCTCCCCGACTGGCAGCGGCGAGTCTGCAGCCAGGTGCGCGCACTGGTCCACAAGGCAGATCCGGAAGTCACGGAGACCATCAAGCGCAAGCGGCAGCCGTACTTCGAGGTGGAAGGAAATGTCTGCGCCCTGCTCGCCGCGAAGGACCACGTGAATGTGTTTCTCTACGACGGCGCGATGGTGGCCGATCCCGAAGGAATCATCACGGGAGGGCATGACAACAAGACCGCGCGCACCGTGGCCCTCTACGAGAAGGACAAGCTGAACCAACGCGCGCTGCTTGCGATGTTCAAGCAGATCATCGCCAACAACCGCGCAGGTGGCCGGCGCCAATGCTCAAGGCAGCTCCTGCGAAGGAGAAGCGCTGATCACCGCCGCGCCACGCTGAGCGCAGCACTTCAATTTCGGTGGGACTGTTGCTCGAGCAGTCGCTGCCGAATCTCCCGGATATCCAGGCCATCGCGGCCCTCCAGGCGCGCCAGTGCTGCCGCGATCTCCGCCTTCGCGCCCGAACCGTTCGCCCGGGCCCTCACCCACGCGACCCAGCCTTGCGCAACAAGCTGTCCCCTGAGCGTCCCGGTGGAGCGCTTGGCGATCTCCTCCAACCTGCTTTCATCGACCGCTCGCCCCTGGGCGAGATCCACGCGCAGCAGCCCCAGATGGCCGCAGAGCGCCTTTCCGGGCGCTTTGGCCACCACGCTTTCGAACTGCTCTCTGGCTCGAATGAGCTCTCTCTTCGCGAGAGCGACCGCTGCCAACTCACACGCCGCAGCGACCCGGCTGTTGCTCCCCTCCGGAAGCTGGGCCAGCGCCGCCACGCCCTGCTCCGCGTAGCGCTCGGCCTCCGCGAGCCGTCCGGACGCGGACTCCGCACGGGAGAGACAGATGAGCAGCGGGCCGCGCCATGAGCCGGGCACCTGGGGCAGCGCGGGGTTCTGGGCGTTGAGGCCTTCGAGCACCGCGCGCCCTTCCTCCACTTCGCCTAGCTCGATCAGCGCCTGACCGAGGCGAATGCGGGTGATGACTGAGTTGACCCCGGAAGAGGGGCCCGCGAGCGCCTGCTCAAAGGCCGCGCGCGCCGCGCTGGGTTGTGCGGCATCGAAGTGCGCAGAGCCCAGATCCGACCAGGCGGAAGCGGTGCGCGGATGCGCCTCCCCGTAGAGGGACTTCGCGTCCGCCAGCGCCAACTTGTAGAGCGCGACCGCCTCATCGGTCCGTTGCTGCCAGAGCACCGCTCTCGCCAACCCCATGCGCGTCTGCAGCAGCTCGGGGCCGGGCTCTGCCGACTTCGCCAGCCGCGCCGCAATCAGCGAGCGGTAGGCCTTCTCTGCCGCGGCGCTGTTGCCCTGATGGTTCATCAGCGTGGCGCGCACGTAGAGCAGCAGTCCGGTGAGCTCTTCGTCTCCCGACATCCGGCGCAGCGCGCTCTCCGCGTCCTCGAGCCGCGCGAGAGCAGGCTCCAGCTGGCGAAGCTGGGTCCCCTGAACGAAGGCCTCCTGCGCCAACGCCCTGATCCGCAGCCCATCTTGCGCGGTGCCATCCGCGAGGCGTGCCGCCTGGCGAAGCGCTTCGACCGAGCGCGCGGGCGCGGCGGTGCTCAGCGCACGAGCCACCCCGTCTGCGTAGAGCGCTTCGGCCTCCAGCTCGCGGTTTCCGATCCGCCGCGCGTGGGAGAGAAGTCGGTCCGCTTCCGCGTACGACTCTTCGAGCTGCCCGAGCGAGCGCGCCGCGCTCAAGCGCACTTCAATCTCATCCACCAGCGGGTCATGGCCGAAAATTCGCGGGTTCTGTCCCTCCCTCGCCTCGAGACAGGCTCGAGGAGGCTTGAGCTCGGAGAGCGCATCCACCACGAGCTCCGCAGCGCCCGGGCCCTGCGCGGCGAGCCTCTGGGTCAACTCCGCAAGCTCCGCGGCGCTGCGCTTGAGGCAGCTTTCCTGGGCGACAAAGCGCGTCTGCGACGCTCCGCGCGCCGCCCAGCAGGCATCGGCCCAGGTTGCCTTCCACTCCTCGCCAAACTGCTTGAGCCTGGGACCCAGCCGCCCCCAGACACCCGACGCATGCGGACCGAGGACGCCTTGCAAGCGGCCCAGTCCGTCCGTTGCTCCGAAAGCCTTCCACTCGGCATCCGCGCGCAGACACGGCGCGGCGCGCTGCGCGGCTAGCACCGCGAGCGTCACGGAGATGGATGCACCGAGCGCGAGCGCGACGAGACGGCGGCGCTTGCGGCGCGAGGGCTCGTGGAGAACCTCCCGCAGCGAATCCGCCAATTCCGCGCAGCTGCGAAAGCGCTCCTGAGGAGAGAGCGCCAAGCCTCTTCGGAGCAGTTTGCACAACCGCTCGGGCAACCTGGGGCGCGACGGCCACTCGAGCGTGTCGCCGGGCCTGCTTCCGTAGAGCGCTTCGAAGAGCGTGGCGGAGAAGCTGTACACATCCGTCGCCACCCCGGCGGGCTCGCCGCGGCGAAGC
>JBQTKE010000640.1:0-2638 GCA_052386435.1 Myxococcaceae bacterium | reverse complement strand
CGAGACCTACGAGGCCGAACGCAACCGCGCCGAGACGCTCGCGGACCTCGACCGCGCGAAGACGGAGTTCTTCGCCAACATCAGCCACGAGCTGCGCACGCCTCTCACGTTGCTGGTTGCGCCGCTCGATCGTCTGCGCCGCCAGCCCGCAGGCACCTATTCACCAGAGGTGACCTGGCAGCTCGATGCCATGCACCGCAATGTGGGCGTGCTCATTCGCCACATTGAAGGTCTCCTCAACTTGATTCGGATGGATGAGGGGCAGCTCCAGGTCAACCGCAAGCCAATGTACTTGCGGCCGCTGCTCGAGAGCTTGATTTCGCGCTTCGGACCCCATGCGCACGACCAAGGCGTTCGGCTGGAGGTGACCGGCCCGGATGCGACCGTGCTCGGCGATTCGGAGCGGCTGGACACGGTTTTCTCCAACCTTCTGTCCAACGCGCTCAAGTTCACGGAGAAGGGTGGGCGCATCGGGTTTGATCTCACCCGCAACGGCGATCGTGTCGAGATCGCGGCCTCGGATACGGGGAGGGGTATTCCGCTCGCGGAGCAGCAGAGCATCTTCGAGCGCTTCGTCCAGGGCCAGAATGCGGGCGGCCGGGGGCTGGGCCTTGGGCTCTCGCTGGTGAAGGAGATCCTCTCTCTGCACGGAGGGACCATCGGGGTGTCGAGCGTCTTGGGAGAGGGCTCGACGTTCCGAGTGACTTTGCCCGTCGCGCCCGCGGAGCCGGATGCCACAGCAGCGCCCGCGGAGAGCCGCATGTCGGCTGAGGTGCCGGAGCTCGTCCCCCTTGCTGCCCCTTCGGAATCGGTACCGTCTGGTGCGGAGCGGGTGTTGGTCATCGAGGACCAGGAAGATCTCCGCAACTTCCTCGCGGTCTGCTTGCGCGAGCGGTTCTCCGTCTTTAGCGCCGCCACCGGCGAGCAGGGCTTGGCGATGGCGGAGCAGATCGCGCCGGACGTCATCGTTTGCGATCTGCGCCTGCCCGATCGAACAGGTTTGGAGCTGACCCGCGCGCTGCGATCGCGCCGCGCTACCGCGGACATTCCCATCATCTTGATGACCGCGTTCGAAACGCCTGAGCTCCGCGTTGACGGGCTTCGACAAGGGGCGGTGGATTTTCTGGGCAAGCCGTTCAGTCCCGCGGAGCTGATCGCGCGGATCGATGTTCAGCTTCGGTTGCGCAGGCTGGCGGCGGACTCCGCGCATTCGCAAAAGCTGGCGATGCTGCAGACACTGCTGGAAGGGTTGGCGCACGAGGTCCGCAATCCGCTCAACGTGATCGCGAACACGGCACCGCTGCTGCGCAAAAAGCTCAGGCAGGACGATGATCACTTGGTCGCGTTGGTCGAGGAAGCTTCCGCGCGAATCGGGTTGTTGGTCGATGACCTCACTGCGCTCAGCCGGAGCGATGGAGAGACCCGTTGGACCGACTGGAGCCCGTCCAGCAGTGTGGACGGTACCCTTCGTCTCCTTGAGGCGCGTTGCACCAACATCGCCGTCACCAAGGTGCTTGGATTTGGCGGAAAGGTGCGAGGTCGCGGGGTCCAATTGGACCAGATCGTGATGAACCTCATCGACAACGCGATCCGGGCGATGCCGAAAGGGGGGACACTTGAGGTCCGCGTTGACACCAGGGAGCAAGCGCTGGAACTGAGTGTACGGGACAGTGGGGTGGGAATCCCGGCGGGAATGGTGCCTAGAATCTTCGACCCGTTCTTCACCACTCGAGAGACGGGCGAGGGAACGGGCTTGGGGCTTCACATCAGTCGTCGCATCGCCGAAGCCCATGGCGGTCGCATCGAAGTTACGTCCGAGCCCGGGAAAGGCTCGTGCTTCACCTTGCTCCTTCCTCTCCAAGGAGAGGAACGGGCGGGATGATCACGCCGCTGGACTATAAGCAGTACACGGTGCTCTTCGTGGATGATGAGCGGACCAACCGCTCTGTTTTGCAGCTGGCGCTTTCGGAGATCTTCGACTTCCACGTCGCGGAGAGCGGGGAAGAGGCGTTGCTTGTCGCGGCGGATCACCAGATTGCGGTGTTGGTCACTGACCAGCGCATGCCGGGCATGTCCGGGCTGGAGCTGGCCAAGAAGTTCCGCGAGCTGTTCCCGGCCACGCAGCGGGTGATCATCACGGGGTTTACACAGACGTCTGAGCTGCTGCGCGCCGTGGATGACGGAATGGCGGCTGCGGTCCTGGCCAAGCCGGTGATGGCCGACGCGCTGGCCGCGGTGATCAAAAAGCTGATCGGCCGGGTGCGCGGTTAGCGCCTGTCTTCGATGCGCGCGTTCAGTCGGACGTTCGGGCCGGAACCCCCTGGTCCTTCCGCGCCTGGTGCGCATCCAGCTCTGCCTGAGCCGCGTCCAACTCCGACTCGCTCGCGTTCGCTGCGGCCTCGGCTCCCGCCTCATCCGCGCGCTGCTCTTCCGTCTCGGGCGTCTCAGGTGCCGCGCTCGCCTCGTGCTCCTGCCGAGACTTGAGCTCGTCATCATCCATGAAGCCCACCGGCGCGCCCTCTCGATTCCAGAACCTCACCGCTTTCGGCGAGAGCGAGAACATCCGTTCCGCGGTCGCCCGAGGAACCAGAGAGTGCTCAATCGAACCTGGCTCCGGCCGCTCCACCACGGCGAGCGT
>JBQTKE010000639.1:0-11369 GCA_052386435.1 Myxococcaceae bacterium | reverse complement strand
GTCGGACGGAGTGCTGAACAGCGTGCCTTCAATCGTTGAGATCTCCGTCGTGAACCTCAACGAAGCGCCGACCGTGCGAGTGGAGCAACCCGAACGGACCGTGGATGCGCGCTCGCCTGTCACGTTGACCGCGGCGGCGATAGATCCAGAAGGGGACGCACTCACCTACCAGTGGGCGCAGGAAGTGGGTCCCACCGTGACGTTGGGCACCCAGGACAATGGCGCGTCGGTCACCTTCATCGCGCCTGAGGTGACTGAGAACACGGACCTCACCTTCATTGTGAAAGCGACAGACGGAAAGGCGTCGAGCAATGTGGTGCCGCTCAAGGTGACGGTGCGTCCCGCGGTTGCGGCGACTGAGCCTCGGCCAAACGCGGACGGTCACACCCTCGGCACCACCGGATGCGGCTGCAACACAGGGTTTGAGCTGCTTCCGCTCGGCGCGCTGATGCTTGCTGGAGCTGCCCTCCGCCCGCGACGCCGCCGTCGGTAACGCAGCTGCTGCGGATCGCGTGTTGAGTTGGCTCTTGTGGGCGACGGGTTGCGTTGGGTCTTGCGCAACCTCGCTTCGAACGTGCCGTGCCATCACCGACCGACGGGACTGAAGGAGGTGGGCTTCCCCTGTCTAACGCTCGCAAGGTTGCGCGCCACCGTCCCCGGCGGACCCGGGCGCGATACGCAATAGGTGGCGCGGTGCTTCGTATCTCCTCACGTTGCCGCCTGGTGCGGCTTGAGGAGTTCGAAGATGACGACGAGCAAACCCTTTCACCGAGCCCATTCCACCCGTGTTCTGGGGGGCGTCTGTTCCGCTGTCGCGGATCAAATGGGATTGGACGTGGCGTGGGTCCGCATGGCCTTCGTGCTTGGCACCTTGATCACCGGGGGACTGGCGTTCTGGGCATACTTCGCGCTCTGGGGCGTCACTCCCGCGTCGCCCACCGAGCCAGCCCCCATCCCACGGTTGATCCGCTGGGTGGTCGGGCTGTTCACGCCCAGCCCGGGTGGTGACGTTCCCACGGTTTATCGATAGCGCCCCAGCCCTGAGCCGATGGCGTCTCAGCTGTCATGACGACCCCCTCTCGCCTGTTTATGACGCAGGGGGTTGTCACCGTGCTGGGGGTCACTACCTTCTCTGCACGCGAAAGGGAGAACACATGAACAGCGATCAAGTGCAGGGAAGTTGGGAGCAGTTGAAGGGCCGTGCGAAGCGCGCGTGGGGCGAGCTGACCGACGACGACTTCAAGAAAGCGGACGGTTCATCCGACAAGCTCTACGGCATCATTCAGCAGAAGTTTGGCGACACCAAAGAGCTGATCCAGCAGAAGCTGTCCAAGATTCACATGTAATCGCGAGCTACGCGCAAGCAGTCGAAAGGACGTGGTCGAAAATCGGCCACGTCCTTTTCCTGTCTCCCGTCAGATCACCGTGACGGAACGGCGGTTGTGGTCCCAACCAGGGGAGCGGTATCGAGCCGCCTTTGTTGAGGAGACCCATGATCGTTCGAATCGCTGCAGTCACGGTTGCTGTCTTGATGTTGGCGGGTTGCCCGTCGTCCGCGGAGAGCTCGCTGCTCTGTGGGGCTCCGTGAAATCGGACGCAGTGTTCTACCCGTCAAAGCGTTTCGAGGGTCGTTACAGCTGCCGCTAGCCAATTAGGGGGAGTGGCAACTGCCGGCTCGCAACGCCCTGTGCGCTGCGGGCCGGTTTTGCATTAAGGCGTTGTTCGAGTGCTCAAGAGAGATGCCCGCCGCTGTCCGCGCTGCTTCATGCCTAACGGGTGCATCTGTGATGCGATCCCGAAGCTCAAGCCGCGCACCGAGGTCATCGTCGTTCAGCACGCGCTGGAGATGTTCAAGACGTCGAACACCGCGCGGCTGGCGGTGATCGCGTTGGCCCGCGCCTCCCTGAAGATTTACGGTGCCAAGGGGATCGACTTCGATGAAGCGGCGCTCGTTGCGCCCGACACCGCGGTGCTCTTTCCCGAAGATGCCGCGCAGCCGCTTCCGAAGCCCAAGCGGTTGATCGTCGTGGACGGCTCTTGGTCCCAAGCGCGCCGGATGTCGCAAAAGATTTCCGCGCTGCGTCGGCTGCCTCGGTTCTCGCTGCCTCCTGCGCCTGCGGAGACAGCGCGCCTGCGTCAACCTCCGACCGAGCAGGGCATGTCGACGCTCGAGGCGATCGCCTACGCGTTGAAGGCGCTGGAAGGTGAAGCACTGTCGCGGCCGTTGCTGGAGCTCCACTCGGAGCACAGCCGCCGCATTCTTACTCTGCGAGGCTTGAGAAAGCCGTCGGTTGAAGAGCCGAGTGGGTGAGAGATAACCCCGGCCGAGTCGTTGAACGAGCACATCGACAACAACATCAAGAGCAAAAGACACCAATCTGTTCTCGCGCGAATCGAAATGCGTTCGCTGCCCGTGGATCCGAATGACTTCGTGAGCTACCGCGCTTACGTGAGGGCGTGGGGGACAAGGCGATCCCGGGAATCCCTCGACGCGCGACCTTCGCGACAGCTCAACATGACCGAGGCTGATAATTCACCGCCGGCCCGGTGGTCAGTGGAGAGCAGGGCAAACCGTTCGCGGTTTGAGCTCTCCAGTGGGATCGCCCGCTCCCTCTCAATGCTGGTTCTGAACCAGGAGGGGTAAATCGAGAGCGCTCAGCTGCCCGGGACGGTCGAACGATCTGCACCCATTTACCGACCGAAGATCCCCTTCAACTTCTTCTTCGCTTCCTCCTCCGCCTTCTGCCGCACCTTGTCCGCTTCCTGCTTCGCCGCGGCTTCCGCGCGAGCCTTCTCTGCGGAGATCTTGGCCTCCGCCTCCTTCTGCAGATTCGCGGCCTTCTCCCGCGCCAGCCGCTCCGCCTGGACGTCCTTTCCACCGAGCGCGTTGCTCAGAGCCGAGCGACCAAGTGACGTCAGCAGCACCTGCGCCGCGGGCTTCACGTCGACATCCGTGAGCTTCGGACTCCAAGCGGGACCCGTGAGTTTGAACGCGACGGGCAGCGGTTCTTTGAGCGTGACCTTGCCCTTGGTCAGCTTGGAGATGGTCTCCTGCTTGAGCCCCACGTTTCCGCCGAGCGCGAGCTCTCCATCGAGCTTCGCGCCACCACTGAGCGCGAGTGTCGAATCGCGTGTCTCCACTTTGAGCCCCTCTTTGAGCTTCGCGACGCCGTTCTCAATCGTGAGACCAAGAGGAAGCACTTCGCCCAGAGAAGTCCCCTTGGTGCTCGCGAGAGCGTTGGTGCCCGGGACGACCTTGGACAACATGCCCGTCACTTCCGAGACCACGTCCAGACTCGTCAACGCGCCCGCCGCGAGCTTGCCGGCCAACGCGCCAGAGAGTGAGTTGGCGAGATCTTCCTTGGAGAAGCCCGCGCCTTTGAGATCGATGTCGCCCGTGAGACGCCCGCTCAGGAAGTCCTTCGGGAATCGCCCACGCAGCGCCGCGGCGACGTCCACGTTCTCCACCTTGAGCTTGGCGTCGAACGGCTTCGTCTCCGGCCCCAAGTTGAGCGAGGTTCCGTCCGCGACCAGTCGCCCGCCATAAATGCCCGTCGACATCTTCTCAAGCTGCAGATGGTCCTTCACCAGGTGCAACACGATGAGCACGTCGCTCAGCTGCATCTTCTCGTAGCTGAGCGAAGCCACGCGCAGCGAGACATCACCCTTCATGCCGTCGAAGCGCTTCGGGTCCGCGGGTGGCTCGGGCTTCTCGTCATTGCCCGCCTTCGCAGCGGGCTTCTCCTCGTCGAGCAGCAGCGCGTTCGCGTCGATCTTTCGAGACGACGCGTCGACATTGAAAGCAAGCGCGTCCTTGGGACCCATGAAGACGGAGACTTTGCCTTGAAGCTTCTGGTCGAGGATTGCGATGGAGAAAGGATCCAGCGTGACGCTCTTCGAGTCCGCCGCGGCAGTGGTGTAGCGGCCTTTCCCCGTGAGCGTGAGCGGTTGTCCCGGCGGCTTGTTCACCTGGCCACCCGGGCGGAGGTCCACGCCGGAGAGATCCGCGTCGAAAGAAAAATCGAGCGCCTTCTCCGCGGCACCCGCGAGATCCGCGTGCAGCTTCATGGGCGTGCCCGCGGCCTTGGAGAGTTGGTCGCGAACCGCGAGCCGCGCGCCAGACAGATCCACGTCAATCGCGATGCGCGCGTTCGACTCAGTCCCTGCCGCTAGGACAGTCGCGCCGACCCTGCCGCCCACCTGTCCGCCGAGCTGGCTGCGCAGCGGTGGGTAGTACTTGGCGAGTTCATCGAGATCGAACGGATGGATCGTCACCTCCAGCCCCTTCGCGGTGGGCTTGCCGGTGAGTAGACCATTCACCTCGCCGTGTCCGTCGACTCGCGCCGGGCCTGCTTCCAACTTCAGCGCGGACAGTTTCACGGTGCCTTCGTCGAGCTTCGCGGAAACATCCGTATCCAACTTCACGTCAAGCGAACGACCTCCTTCGGAAGCTTCGAAGACAAGCCCCAACGCCGCGATGGTTCCCTTGAGCGCGGTGGCACCCGAACCGCCTGGCGCCGCGGAGCCCAGCTCCACCTTCCAGTCCGCGTCGAGCGTTCCTTTGCGCAATCCCACCGACTTGCCCATGAACGGACCTAAGGGACCCAGGTCGATCTTCTGCGCCTTGAGCGTCAGCGAAATCGGAACCGCGCTCAGCTCGGCGGAGAGGGGCGAGGTGCGAACCGTGAGCGAGAAGTTGTCCTGCGCCGCGAGCACCGCCGCGTTCATGTTCACCTGCAGCGGTCGCCCCACGCGCAGGTCCTTCACCTCCACATCGACATCCGAGATGGTGAGCTCTTTCCCTCCATCAATCAGCGCGAACTTCCCACCGACCAACGCCGCGCGGTGAACTTGGAGACCCGAGAGATCCGTCTTCTCGCCCGCCCCCTCTTCCTGTTTCTCAGACGTGGCGGAGATCTTCTCCATCAGCCTATCCACGTTGGTGGAGCCGTCCTTGAGCTTCTCCACGTTCACGACGAGGCCGCGCAGCTCTGCGTTGTCCACCTGCAGGTCCTTGCCGCCGCTGATCGCCGCTCTCCAGGCGTCCACTGAAACGGAGACCTCCGCTAACTCTGCCAACGGGCGTGACTCACCTTGCGCCGCGCCCACGGACGCTTTGCTGACGCGCACGCCTACTCGGGGGAAGAGCCTGGTGGCGACCTTCTCCACAGTGATGGCGCGGCCCCACTTCGCCGAATACTCCGCCGTCATCGCCTGGACTTTCTCCGTGAGGACCGCGTCCAGCCGGTACAGCCCCACGGTGACAGCCACGACGATGAGGGCGAGCAGGCCCAGAAGAACCCAGCGAAGGCGCGACTTTCGAGCAGTCATGCGCAGCTTCATAACCGAGTCGTTGCCAATTTACGCCCCAGGGTTGAACCTTCCGTTCACGTACACCCTTTCATGGGAACTTCTGGATTCGCCATGCCTTCGCCTGCTCCGCGTTCGTCGCTGTCCCTCCCTCAGAAAGTGCTGCGCTATATGCGCGACCCATCTGTCTCGATCTACCGCAGGCTCGCGGGCGTCTGGGCAGTGCTCTACACGGTGTCGCCGCTCGACGCGGTCCCTGACTGGGTGCCGTTGATCGGGTGGCTGGACGATCTCGGCGTCGTCTCCGTCATTGCGTGGTTCATGATGAAGGAGGTCCAAAACCACGCCGCGAAGTTGGACGCGCCGCCGAAGGACGTGGTGATCGACGCCAAGCGAGAGGCGCGCGATCCGCGCTGAACAGTTGTCCGTGATGCTCCTTCTGTCTTGTTCCGGGAAGGGAGACAAACCCCCGTTCCGTTGACGCGTCGCACCGGGTCGCGCGTTCGTTGACAGGGGGCACCCGCACTCTTACGGTCGCCGCCTTTCTCGACCCGAGGGGTGGACGATGCGTTACGCGTGGCTGGGCGCTGTGGCGTTGCTGATGGGCTGTCCGGAGAAGAAGGAAACAGCGCCTCAGGTGGCTGTCGTCAAACAACCTGTCGCGGTCGTCGATGCGGGGCCGCCCTCCCCGGTGTTCGAGGCGCCTCCGATTGCGGATCGCCCGTCGATGCTGCCGGAGCCACCCGCGAGCGCCGAGAACCCGCTGACCGCGGAGAAGGTGGCGCTGGGTCACATGCTGTTCTTCGACAAGCGTCTGTCGAAGGACGACTCCATGGCCTGCGACAACTGTCACCACGCTGAGAACGCGTACACCGATTCCAATCCGCTCGACGCCAAGGTCGGCGGCGCGATGAACAAGCGCAACTCACCGTCGTTGGTGAATCTGGCGTTCCACGCGAACGGCTTCTACTGGGACGGTCGCAAGCCCACGCTGGAGGCAGTGACCGAGGCCGCGTGGACGGGACAGCTGGGCGCGGTGCCCGCGGAGATCGCCGCCAAGCTCAATGCCAACGCGACCTACAAGGCGCTCTTCCAACGCGCTTTCAAAGAGGACGCCACGGAGAAGAACATCCCGATGGCGCTCTCGTCATTCCTGCGCGTGAACTGGTCCGCGTATTCCCCCTGGGATCACCACGAGGAAGGGGAGAAGGACGCGGTTCCACCCGAGGCGGTCGCCGGCTTCGAGGTTTTCAAGAAGTCGGGTTGTGCGCTCTGCCACGTCCCGCCGCTCTACACGGACGCCGACTTCCACAACGTGGGGATTGGCAACCCAGAGGACAAAGGCCGCACCGACGCGACCAAGAATGAGAAGGACGCGGGCAAGTTCAAGACGCCCAGCCTGCGCGATGTCGAGCGTACCGCGCCGTACTTCCACGACGGCAGCGTGGCGACTCTCGACCAGGCGATTGATCTGATGGCGGCCGGTGGAAAGAAGAGCAAGCTCACCGACCCCAAGCTGAAGAGGGTGAAGCTGAGCGCCAAGGACAAGGCCGCGTTGAAGGCCTTCCTCATCTCACTGAGCGGCAGCTACACCTTCGGCTCTGGACCCTCTGAGCTGCCCAAGTGAACCACCGCTTTTGGCCCCTCCTGTTGACCGTGCTCTCTTGCGCCCACGCGCGACAAGAGAGCGCGGAGGCTCTGCAAGGTCCCGCCGTGTTGCCTGAGACCACCGTCATCTACACCGCGGAGAAGATCCGCACGCTCGATCCTCAGCAGCCGGAGGTGAAGGCGATCGCGGTGAACCGAGGCGAGATTGTCGGAGTGGGGACGCTGGAGTCGTTGCAGCAGAAGGCCGGAGGCCACGCGCGCGTGGTGGAGCTGGGCGGCGCCGTGATTGTCCCCGGGCTGGAAGATGCGCACGCGCACCTGGCGAGCCTGGGTCGCAGCCTGACCACGATGAACCTCAACGGCCCCACGCACCTCGCGGAAGTTCTCGAGAGGGTGAAGGCGGCACCGCCGAGCAGCTACCAAGGCGAGTGGCTGTTGGGCCGTGGGTGGGATCAGAACGATTGGCAGCCCGCGGAGAGGGCGTTCCCAGATCGAAAGGCGCTGGACACGTTGTTTCCGAAGACGCCGCTCTGGCTGGTGCGCGTCGATGGTCACGCGGCGTGGGTGAATGGCGAGGCGCTGCGCCGCGCGGGGATCACCAAGAAGACGAAAGATCCGCGGGGTGGACGCATCGTGCGCGACCAACGCGGCGAACCGACCGGTGTGCTCGTCGACAACGCGATGGATCTCGTGAGCGTGAACATCCCCGCGCCGTCATCTGAGCTGCGCGCGGAGCGCTTGACCAACGCGCTCAAACGCTGCGCTGAAGTGGGACTCACCGCGGTGCACGACGCGGGGATGGATTTCCAGACCTTTAATTACCTGCAGCAGCTGGACGCGTTCGGCAAATTGCCAATGCGGATCTACGCGATGGCGGATGGGCAAGGAGCGGAGGCGCAGAAGTATTTGGACCTCGGTCCGTTCACTGGACGGATGCTGACGATGAAAAGTGTGAAGCTGCTGCTCGACGGAGCGCTGGGCTCCCGAGGCGCCGCGTTGCACGCGCCTTACAGCGATGAACCGAGCCAGTCGGGTCTGCTGTTGTTCACGCCCGAAGAGTATGAGGCCAAAGTCCGCGCGTTCATGCAGCGCGGCTTTCAGGTGAACACGCACGCCATTGGAGATCGCGCGAACACGCTGGTGATCGACATCGTCAGCAAGGTCGCGAAAGAGACCGGGCATCAGGGCTGGCGTCACCGGTTGGAGCATGCGCAGATTCTTCGTGTCGAAGACATTGAGCGCGCCGCGAAGCTGGGTTTCATCGCGAGCATGCAGCCGACCCACGCGACCAGCGATATGCCGTGGGCGGAAGCGCGGCTCGGCAAAGATCGACTCGCAGGCGCCTACGCGTGGAAGAGCTTTCTGAAACACGGAGCGCGACTCGCGTTTGGGAGTGACTTCCCCATCGAGGCCCCCGCACCGCTGCCGGGGATCTACGCGGCACGCGCTCGGCAGGACGCGAAGGGACAGCCAGAAGGTGGTTGGTACCCCGAGGAGAGATTGACAGGTGAGGAGGCCTTGGCCGCGTTCACGACCGGTGCGGCGTATGCCGCGTTCGCGGAAAACCAGCGCGGACAGCTCAAGCCCGGGATGGCCGCGGACTTCGTGGCCTTGAGCGTGGATCCAGTCAGCGCTGATCCCAAAAAACTCCTCGAAGCCAAGGTCCTGCTCACCGTCGTCGCCGGGGCGGAGATCCACCGCGCAGCGCCCCGCAGCGCCCGGATCCCCCTTGACGGGTCCAGCAACACCTTCTAAGTGAGCCGTCGCTTTTCGGTAGACCCAAGCCCAGATAGCTCAGCTGGTAGAGCAGGGGATTGAAAATCCCCGTGTCGGCGGTTCGATTCCGTCTCTGGGCACTTCCACTTCAGAGAAGTTCGGGGGTTGCGAGCGCGAGTCGCGTCCAGGGAGTCCAGCGGATGCGGTCGTTGTGACAGCGGCTGGCACAAATGTGTCACAGCGATCCGGACCGAGCGCAGCGGCGAGGCGCGCGCCGAGTATGGCGGGCGAGAGCCGGCCGTAGACCCGTTCCACCATCCGAGTATCGGCGTGGCCCAAGATTGGGGCGATGAGGTCGGGAGTGGCTCCGGAAGTATGCGACCCGCCGCGTGCGCAGCTGCTCATTCTCCAGGGCGAGGACCAGCGCCTTTCGCCGCAGCTGTTCGATGTCTCGCTCGTCTTCGAGGCGCACGAAGTCATTATCGCGTGGCCGCGGCGGCAGATCCGTCCTTCCTCGAAAACAGAGCGACGCGACCGTCTTCCTCGAGGGAGAACGGCGCGGGTGAGAGGGGCATTCTGCCCACGGCCTCGCTCCCCTCGAGGCAGTCAGAAACCGAGACTGGTCAGGTGGTCCCCGGTGATCCCGGTGGAAATGGTCTCAAAGCTGGCCGGTGGTGACGCGCCAGCTGCGCGCGCAGCGTGGAGTTCTCTTGCTGAAGCGCGGCGACGTCGAGCACCGCGCCTCATGGTCATACCGGCGGGGGTGCTGTCGCTCCCCCTCGTGCATTCGGACGGCGAAACCAGCCACGTCGAGCGGCCGTGAAGTCGATGCCAGCGATGATGGCAGCGAAGGTGTTGCCGTCGACCTCCCACGCGCGCGTCCGACTCGTTGAAGGGCGGAAGCTGGAAGCTGCCAGCCTCGAGACGCTTCGCGAGGACGCTCCAGCCGGAGCCCGTCGAACCAGAGCGCCTTCGCCAGCCGACGCCGCTTATTGAGGGAGAGGTAGAGGTGCCCGTCGCCGGGGTCGAGACCGAGTCGACGTACCGCGCCCGCCAGTGCATCGAAGTTCCCTCTCATGTCGAGAGGCTCGATCGCGGGGAGGGAAGAAGAGGTTTGAAGAATGGATCTGGGGCGTGGTCCCAGGATTCTGGGTTGAAAAGCAGAAAGGAGTTCGGCGGTGACGAAGAAAAAAGCGGAAACAGCGAAGGAGGTCGAGTTGAAAGGGGGCTGCGGAGAGGTGGAGGGTGTGCCGAAGTGCGCGTGAGCGGAAGGCCCGGAGGTCGTGATCCACCGGATGGGCGATCGTGGACGCACCGCGATCAACGGGCTCGGTAAGCGTGCGTCCCGGCTGATGTGCCGGAAAGCCCCGGGGATAAGCGGTATGCACGCCCAGCGCACCGCCATGATTCGATCCGCGCCCGCGCAGTCGGTCCGAAACACCCGGCGGCGGTGTGAGGGCGGCCGGAATCTGGACCCCGTAAGTCCCGGTGCGCAGACCCATCCGAGTGCCTCCACGTCGATTGCCACTCAGTGGACCGGCACTGGAGCCCCGGCACTCGTTCTGCAACCGCCTCTGCTCGCAGGGTGTGCCTGTTGCGACCATGACCATGAAGGTCGGCGCGGGCTCGCAGGGGAAATGGCGAAGGCGACCGGGGCCCAAAAGGATGGCGGGCGGGGGCGAGAAGGAGCATTTCTACGAGCGCCGGTCTGGGGATGCCTGCCGCGCGCTCCCAGCAGGCTATCGCCGCCGGGAGCCGGAGAAGAGCGTTCTCTACTCGGTGGTCCGGGAGAACCTCGCGAACTTCACAGCCGAGTTGCTGGAGACTGACGAGCGCGGCCTTCCGTCGTACGTCGAGCGGGAGCTCACGCGTTACCTCTCTTGCGGCATTCTCAGCGAGGGCTTAGCTCGCGTTCGGTGCGAAGGGTGCGGAAACGACTTCCTCGTCGCCTTCTCCTGTAAGAATCGAGGCATCTGCCCCTCTTGTACCGCACGTCGCGCGCACGAGGTGGCAGCACACTTGGTTGAGCATGTCCTGCCCCGAGCGCCGGTACGTCAGTGGGTGTTGTCCTTTCCAAGACGCGTGCGTTGGCACCTCGGCAACGACTCCGACTTGCTGGCGAGCTCGCTGCGCATCCTGCTCCGAGCCGTCTTCACTTTTCACCGCCGCCGTGCGCGGCGCCTGGGCGTGCGCGCACCTGAGTGCGGCTCCATCACATTCATTCAACGATTTGGTTCAGCCCTGCAGTTCAACGTGCACTTCCATGTCTTGGTGCCCGACGGCGTCTTTACTCAAGTCGAGAGGGGAGCTCCCGTTGAATTTGTAGAGCTGCCCCCGCCCTCGGACGAGGATGTCGCCGAGCTGCTGTCGTGCGTCGCTGGGCGAGTCATGCGGTTGTTGGTGCGGCGCGGGCGGCTGGATGAGGACGCCGTCCCGAAGGACGCTCTCGAGACCCTCAAGGGAGCATCCATCCAGGCGCGGCTGCCGTTGCCCCCTGATTGGGCCCCCTCGACTCCCCCGCGCAAGCGGCGCTGCGCTTCCCAGGACGGGGTCTCGTTACATGCGAACGTGCGCATCCATGGGAATGACCGCCAAGGGCTCGAGCAATTGTGCCTCTACGCGGCGCGGGGCCCGATTGCGCTCGAGCGACTGGAGCAGCGCGAGGATGGACGGGTGGCGTACCGAATGCGACGACCGGCCCCCGACGGCTCGACGCATCTGGTGCTGACACCGGT
>JBQTKE010000638.1:0-5994 GCA_052386435.1 Myxococcaceae bacterium | reverse complement strand
TTGGGACGCGGATCGGTTGGCGCAGGTCGTCGCGAACCTTGTTTTAAACGCGGTGAAATACGGCGACAGGGACCATCCTATTCATGTGAGGGCTTGGGACGAGGAAGGTGAACAAATGATGACGGTTCACAACCGTGGGGAGCCCATTCCGCCGTCACTGTTGCCCCATGTTTTCGAACCCTTTCGCCGCGGCGCGTTCCGGCAAAACGCGGAGCGGCGCGGGGGTGGCATGGGGCTTGGCCTTTACATCGTTAGAGAGACGGTCCGCGCCCACGGTGGCTCAATCCAAGTCATTTCCTCGGAGCACGAAGGCACCCGCTTCACGGTGCGCTTGCCCCGTCAACATAGGTCCTGATTGCCCGGATACCGCCTCGCTTGCTGATGCATGTAGGATTCAGTGCGCAGCCAGCGGTTTTACGTCTGGTCTGTGCATAGGCAAGGGTAGCGGTTTATGAGCGCGCTAAATGTTTTCAGGAATCTTCTGCTGGTGGGGGCTTTCGTCACCGCCTGCGTCTCCACGCTCCCGGAGCAGCCTCAGGAGCCTCAGGATTGTGAAGCGACGAAGACGTGTGACCCGCCGCCGAACACTCCTCCGCCTGACGCGGGTTCGACGTGCGCCAAGTCCGACTGCGAGTTGCCCATCCTCACGTTGGACGTCGCCAACCTTGAGGGTGAGCTCACCGGCGCGTTCGAAGTGACGGGAATCGCGGAGGACAATTCGGGCGATGTTCTGGTCTCCCTGTACATCGACGATGTGAAGAAGACCGAAGCCCACGCCAACACCACCACGTTCAAGAAGTTCACTTTCCGCGTGGAGAATGCCGCGGTCCTGGACGGACAGCACAAGCTGGAAGTGCGCGCTACCGACGCGGCGGACAACACCGTCAAGACGACGAGGACCGTCACCACCCGTCAACTGGTGCTGGCGAGCTGCCCCACCGGTCAGTACCGGATGGAGCACTTCCTCAACACCAAGCTCACCGGCGCGCCCCAGACGGCGAACTGCGTCGTCGCGACCGCTCTCGACTACGAATGGGACGTCGGTGGTCCGCTGGCCGGACTGGACGGCGGCGTCACCCGGAATCCGGACGGAGGCGTGGCGGGGGAGGACTTCTTCTCCGTGCGCTGGGTGGGGATGCAGAGCTTCCCGACCTCCGGCACCTACAAGCTCTCCGTGAGCAGCGACGACGGCGTGCGGCTGTGGGTGGACGGTTCGCTGCTCATCGATAAGTGGAAGATTCAGCCCATCACGCTGTACGAGGCGACCGCGGTGCTGACCGCTGGCGACCACAGCATCATCCTCGAGTTCTTCGAGGACTCGGGTTCCGCGACCCTCCGCTTCAGCTGGCAGGCGCTCTAAAGCTGACGGCGCTTCGAGGCGGGGCCTAAGCTTTGGCTTCGTGAGCGAACTGACAGCGGAAGAGTTGGCGTTTCTCAAAGCGCGCGGCTTCGACGAGGTCGCCTTCGAAACGCGTCGGCAGGACGTTCGTTCCGGACAACTCAGCGAAGCGGGTGGGGCGTTTCAAGGAACGCTGGAGCCTCCGCGACCGGACGACGTCGTGCCGCTGTCTCCCAAGCACGCGGCGTTGGGCGACTCCGCGCTTCGCGCAGGGAAGCTGGCGCGTCTGGTTTTCGCCGGAGGTCGCGCGACCCGCTTCGGTGGCGGAGTGAAGGGCGCGGTCGACGTGCTCCCCGGAGAGTCATTCTTGGGTCTGCTCCTCGCGGATGCACGGGCCACCGCGGCGCGTTTCGGCGCTCCCGTGCCGTTCGTGATCATGGGTTCGTACGGCTCCACGGAGCTCATCCGCGAACACCTGGAGCAGCGCGGACTCATGGGGCCGGACGTGCTGCTCTTCGAGCAGACGTTGTCGGTGCGCCTCACGCCCCAGGGTGAGCTCTTTCGTGGCGCCAATGGAAAGCCCTCTTACTACCCGCCAGGTCACGGCGATTTCTTCCAGGCGTTTCGCGGCAGCGGCACCTTGCAGCGCTTGCGTGACCAGGGCATCGAGCACCTCTTCACCTCCAACGTCGACAACCTAGGCGCGTCGATTGATCCGCGCGTGCTCGGCCACCACCTTGCCGCGGGGAAAGATCTCACCGTGGAAGTCACCGCCCGCGGCGTTGGTGATGTCGCGGGTGCGCCGGTGCGAGGCAACGGACAGCTGCGGCTGCTCGAAGGGTTTCGCTTTCCCAAGGGGACGGACTTCACGCGCTTTCCTGAGATCTCCATCAACAGCTACTGGTTCCGCTTACAGAGCAGCGCGCTGGACGAGCTGGGAGCTGGCGCGCCGCTCCGGTATTACCTCACCACCAAGAACGTGGAAGGCCGGCCGGCCGTTCAGCTGGAGATGATCACCGGCGAAGCCACCGAGCTGCCGGTGCTCTCGGCGGCGTATCTGAGGGTGCCGCGTGAGGGAAGACCCGGTCACTTCCACGACGGCCGCTTCTACCCGGTGAAGGAGCGCGCGCATCTGGGTGACGTCTCGCGCGCGTTGGGCTTTACGCGGCTGCGCCAAGAGTTCGAGAAGCGGTTCGGCAGTGGGGAAGGGTTGCGCTACATCTCCGCGTCCGGGCGGATCAACCTGCTGGGCGAGCACACCGACTACTCCGACGGCTTTGCGCTTCCCGCCGCCACCAACCGCCGCATCTTGGGCGTGTTCCAAAAAGCCGAAGGCGTCACCGTTCACTCGCGCCAGATGGATTCGGTGGCGACCTCTTCGACCTCATCTCCCGCGGGCGATTGGCGGCGTTACGTCGAGGCCGCGGTGAAGGTCTCGCCGGTGAAGGTGGGCTTCCGCGCGATCATCGACAGCGACATTCCTCCCGGCAGTGGACTCTCCAGCTCCGCCGCGCTGGAGCTGTTGTTGCTCCAAGGCATGCACACCCTGGCCGGCGTGGAGATCTCTCCTATAAAGCTGGCGCTGCTCGCGCAGAAGGCGGAATGGGACGCCGGCGTGAAAGTGGGGACGCTCGACCCGCTTTCGATCGTGTTCGGCAAGCGCGGACAAATCTCCCTGCTCGACACCCGCGCGCTTTCGTCGACGCCGGTGAAGGTCAAGCTGGGAGACAACCAGCTCATCATCGGCTTCACCAAGCCGCGCGCGTTGGTCGGCAGCGCCTACGACGATCGGCGCAAGCAAGTCGAAGAGGCCGCTCGAGGGCTGGGTGTGAAGGCACTGCGCGACGTGAGCTCGGAGATGTTCGCGCAGGAGTCACCCAAGCTGGATCCGCTGCTGGCGCGTCGTGCGCGGCACGTGGTGTCGGAGAACCGGCGGGTGATGGAAGCCAAGGTTGCGCTGGAGCGCGGTGACGTGGACGCCTTCAAGACGCTGATGATCACCACGCACCAATCACTGCGCGACGACTTCCAAGTGAGCAGTCCAGAGCTGGACGCGATGGTCGAGTGCGCCCTCCATTACGCGTACGTGCACGGCGTGAAGCTTGGCGCGCGGATGATGGGCGGGGGGTTTGGTGGACCTGTGCTGATGCTCGTGCCCAGCGCGCACGCGGAAGGCTTCAAGCGATGGGTGGGGGAGAAGTACCGAGAGAAGACGGGCGAGGCGGGCGCCTTCTGGGACGTCACGCTCGAGGAGGGCTTGGTCGTCCTGCCCGAAGCTGCGCACGGTGTGTGACGGACCAGGCGCACGCTCGCCCGCCGGTGTGCCGTCCAGACCCACCGAGCTCGGGCTCACCCAGCACCCAGGCCGGCCGGCGGAAGGTCCAGGCCCCTGCGGACGGCAGAGTCAGTTGGCGTAGGGGTCGAGCAAGGCGTCGCGGTTCTGCTGGACAGTCGGCCTGTTCTTCCGCTTTGCCGTCGGGCGAGGAGGAGGACCTGCAGGACCTTCTTCCTGCTTCTCCTCCTGGAACAGCGCCGTCTCCATGAACGCGTTGGCGCTGAGCTTGAGCTTCCGCTCCACAGTCTGGTGCTCCGCGAGGACAAAGCGGAGCGCGACTTCTTTGCTTGCCTGCGCGGTCTTCCAAACCAGAGGAGTCACTCCCAGCTGCTCGCCCGTGTCGAGTCGGAACACCGAGGCTCCAGCGGGAACGGAAGACAGCTCCAATCGAACTTGCGGAGCTTCGTCCGGGAACGGGAGCACAGGCTTGCGCGGAGTGATCGCAAAGACGTCGCGCCCGCGCACGGACAGCGGTGGCGCCGGTTCGCGCGGTGGCTGACGTTCAGGCCACATCGCCCAGATGAGCAGCAACCCCACACCCGCGCCCGCCCCCAGGACGCGTAGCTGGCGGAGTCGCTCTTCGCGCTTCTTCTCGCCACTCCTACGAATCGGCAATTGGGCGGTGATTGGAGCCGGCGCGCGGGCGACGACGCGAGGCCTGATGCCGGTAGGGGTGGAGTCGGGTGGAGGCTGAGAAAGCATCCAGCTACCGCTGGGCAATGCCGGCGTCTGACGCGCGAGCCTTTCCGAGCGAACTGTCTTCAGCGCGTCCGCAACTTCGCTCGCCGTTCCGAAGCGCGCGAGCGGATCCTTCGCCAGGCATCGGCGAATCACCAATTCAACGCCGCCCACGTCATCAGGGAGTGCGGGGGGCAGGTCTTCCAGATGCTGACGCCACACCGTGCCGAGGTCCGGACCCGTGAAGGGAGGCGCGCCGACCAGACACTCGAACATCAAAATGCCGAGCGAATAGAGATCAGACCGCGGTGTGCCGAGCTCGCCGCGGATGCATTCCGGCGCCGAATACTCCGCGGTGCCAACCACACCGCCGGGAGAGGTTCGAAACTGATTCATCGCCGACCACGCGTTGCCAAAGTCGATCAGCTTGGGCTGATACGCCTCCAATCCGCCGACGAGGACGACGTTCTCCGGCTTGAGATCGCGGTGGAGGACGCCCTGCATGTGCACCGACTCGAGCGCGCTGCAGATGGGCAGCATCAGCTCGATCAACTGCTCAGGCGAAAGGGGAGGGTGACCCCTGAGGTACGTCTTGAGATCTTCGCCGTCCAAGTACTCCGACACGAGGAAGAGCCGGTTGTCGGTGTCGCGCCCGAAGGAGAGATGCCGAACGATGTTTGGGTGCTCCAGCCCCTGACAGAGCCGAGCCTCGTCGAGGAACCGCTGCGACAGCTCTGAATCCGCGCCCAACTCTGGGCGGAGGACTTTTAGAACCACGTCCGCGTTCGACTGTGAATCCCGGCCCAGGAAGATCTCGGCGGCGGCTCCTCGTGCAAGGACGCGCAACCGCTCGTATCGGGAAGCGTCGGGCATCTCGACGATGAAAGCCCGAGCCATCCTGCAGTGCAATACCTACCTGTCAGCACCTGATGCGGGGATTTTCGCAGCAGTCACGGCCCGTTAAATCCACACGCCGCAATGAGCGTCGCGCACGTTGGAGCCAATGAAGCTCTCGAGGAGCGGCGGGCTTCAACCAAAACCCCGTTGGTGATGCACCGATCTTCATCACCACCTGCCCCCGTCCACCTGATGCATCGGCAACGAAAAGGCCCGGTCTACCAACCCTGTGGAAGACCGGGCCTTCTTTGAGCGGCGGACCGGGTTCGAACCGGCGACCCCGAGCTTGGGAAGCTCGTGCTCTACCAGCTGAGCTACCACCGCACTGCGCTACAAGATGCTAGCTGAAGCGGGCGGGAAACTAGGTTTGCCGCTACCTCCTGTCAACGGATCACTCGCCCTCTTCGACGGTGAGTTGGTACGAGTCCTGGAAGTTCGATTCGCGATTCTTCGCGTCCCGCACTTCGAAGATGTAGACGCCTGGTTCGGCGCTGAAGCGGATGATCTCCGGGGCCTCGCCCTTCGCTTTGTCAGAGGTCTGAACGAGGGTTAGCTTCCCGTTGTCGTCGTCGACTCTGTGCAGGTAGAGGCCGATGTCGACCTTGAGGATGCCCAGGGCGGTGGCTTTGATGGGAGTGCGCACGGGGCGCCCGGAGAGGTCCAGCTTGAAGAAGTCGCTGTCCTTCTTGGGATGAGTCGTCCCGCGCACGGGCTGGCCCAAGGCGAGCGGGGTGGACGTGTCCAG
>JBQTKE010000637.1:0-4256 GCA_052386435.1 Myxococcaceae bacterium | reverse complement strand
TCGCGTACCAGATGTAGGCGAGGTCGGCTGACCCCCGAATGTCGCAACGCTGGCACTTCAGTTTCACGCTGCCCTTTTGATCCTCGCCTGAGCGGAAGTCCACTCAGAAAAGGGCGAAACCCGAGTCTGAAGCGAGCGCGCCAGGTGACGTTGCCCAAGCCCGAGAAAAAGGATCTTCGGACGGCGCGGAGACCATCGGAGACCAGCGGGTCAGGACTTGGCGCCCGCGTTCGCAGGCTGAAGGCGTAGAGGAACGGGATCGTCCGGGTGCTCTAGCTTCAGTACGTCGAGCACGATCATCTCCGGGATTTCGGTGCCGTCGTAGAACACGGTGGTGGTCCGCGTGGATTGGTGACCCAACACGTTGGCGATGATCGTGAGGGGGACGCCACCTTCGCTTGGCTTGACGACGCGACCGTGATTCCGGCTCCAAGTGACGAATGAGTGGCGGAGCGTACCCAGCTTGATGGGTTCGACGCCGATGGACTTCGCGGCGCGACGGATCACCTTGCGAATGTAGGAGTCGGAGGGGACAGCCCCGCGAACTCGTAACCGCTGCGCCGCCGCCAGGCCCCGTGCATCCAGGCTGACCGTGTGGCTGTTGCCATTCTTGTGCAGGAAGGTCACGGTTCCGCTGATCTCTCCCTGCTCATCGACTGCTCTGATGCGCCCATGACCCTGGGCGAGTCGCTCCACCTCAGAGGCGTGCATCCCGAACTTGGCCTGGAGGTACATAAGATCCCTGACTGCCTGGAGCGTCTCGAGCTCGACAGGCCGGGTCGGAGACTCCCACCAAGAGATGGCGCGGTAGAGCCGCGCAACATGGTTCATCTCGTACCACTTCCGCTGTCCCTTCTGTGCGCGCCTTCCCTTCTCTGCTCGAGGGGAGGGGACGATGAGATCGAGCGTCGGGTCTTCGCGGCGGTCTAGGAGGGCACGCTCCTCGCGCAGGAAGGACATGAACGTCTTGAGCGCGATGATCCGGCTCTTCTTGGCCGTGCCCCACCTGGCCAAAGCCTTCTTGAGCTCGGGGAGCTTCACTTCCCGAACGTCTCGGCCATCGTAGAAGTCGGCCCATTGGGCCAGGTATGAACGCGTGTTCTTTCTGTACCGTTCCGTTCGAGGGCTGTGTCCAGGGTCGGCGATCTCATTGTCATCCTTGTCAAGCTTCGGCCTACCGTCCTCATCAAGCTGGGAGCCCCGGAGGAATGCCAGAAACCCCTCGATGGTCGCCTCGTTGAGGTAAGCCGCATCGGCCAGGGCCTTCGCTCGAGCTTCGCTGGCGGTCGCGTAGCCGATGGGATCTCGCTCGAACAACGCGAGCTCGGCCATGGCTTCCTTCTCGTTCCGGGCCTCGAGCGTTCTGCTATACCGCTTCGCATTGATCATGCGCTCGAGCACCCAGACCGTCTTGCCGTCCCGACCTGGCCGGGTCCGTCCACCCGCCCACATCCCGGTCCATTGTCGAGCCACCTCAGAGACCTCCCGGGGTACGTCCCTGTTACGTCCCTGATTGTACGAGCAAAGGAGTTCTTGACCTAGATGTCGTCGAAGTGGTTAGTTTCTAAAGAATTTTTGTTTCGGCCCCGTAGCTCAGCTGGATAGAGCGGCGGTTTCCTAAACCGTAGGCCACTGGTTCGAGTCCAGTCGGGGCCACCTCAGTCCTCTCGGGTCAGTGCCTACATCCGTCCCGCGCGCGACCGCCTCTATGATGCTGCCCGCGCATGCAGCGTCTGGGCTTCAGGGTTTATCTGCTGATCCTGCTGGGAGTGACCTCGGTCGCTCCCGTTCTGGCCGTGAGTGTCTGGGAGTCATCGCGGTGGCAGCGGCACCACGATGCTCAAGCAGACATTCACGGTCTTCTCGCCTCGGAAGCGATCGCCCGCGAGCTGTCCCGCCGACTTGAAGTCGCCACGCTCGAGGTCGAATCGGTGGCGCAGCAGACGGAGCGCGCCGGGGGGCTTGAGCGCGCGGTGGTGCTTCCGGTTGTTCGTTCGCGCAGGCCACAGACGCGGGGACTGATTCTGCTCGGGGTCGCGGATGCACAGACGAAACAGCTGGCGGTTAACCCTGAAGGGAAGGAGCGGCGGCGCGAGGGATTGGGCCACGTTGAGGAAGCGCTTCGTTCGAGCATGACGGTCATCTCCAGCGCGGAGCTTGCGCCAGAGCAGACTCGTCCGGTGCTGGAGATCGTGACGCCTATTCAAGGCAGCGGCTTCGCCTTTGGGTGGATGGAGCTTCCGGATCTGGCGACGCTGACGGACGGGGTACTGCTGGAGGCGGGGGCGATCGTGTATTTGCTGGATCGCGAGGGCTTTCCACAGCTCCGTTCGACCTCCGCGTTCTCACACCCGCTGCTCTCTTTGGCTGGCGTCCATGCGGCGGGGGACAAATCACGGCTCGTTTCCGTGCTCGACGCATCCGGCTCCCCCCTGCGTTCCGCGTCCGCCACGATCTCTCAGCGCACCCTGGGTTGGCGTGTGGTGGTCGCGTGGCCTCCCATCCAGTCCAGCATGGCCGCCACCTCTCGCTACGCGGGCCTACTCGCGGGCGGGCTGGTTCTGCTGTTGGGTGTCCTCGCGGCGCTGTTGCTCTCCACCTGGCTCACCCGGCCCCTCGAGCGCATCGTGGAAGTCACGGCGGCGGTGGGCAACCGCGACCTGACCCAGCGGCTGGGAGAGCCGGGCTGGTGGCTCCCTCGCGAGGCCCACGATCTGGTGACGCGCTTCCGTACGATGTCCACCCAACTGCGAGGTCTGCTCCGTTCGCTCCGTCATTCGAAGGACGACATCGCAAAGACGATCATCGGGATGAGCTCCATGCTGCGCTCTCAGCAGTCGTTTATGGCGCGGCAGAACGCGCAGCTCTCGGAGCTCAACGTCACTGCCCGAGATGTCCGCGACATGGCGTCGGCGTCCGCCAGTCGAGCGATCGAGGTGCTGGCTCGGACGTCCAACGTCGACGAGCTCCGTGCTGCCGGTGAGAAATCCGTCGAACACTCCTTGCAAGGCCTGAAAGAGATCAAGGCCCAGACCCAGGCGATCATCGCAACCATCTATGCGTTGCTGGAACGCACGCTGGAGGTCTCGGAGATCACCGAGCGGGTCAAAGACGTTGCAGACCAGTCGAACGTCGTGGCGCTCAACGCGGCCATTCAGGCCATGCGCGCGGGCGAGTTCGGTCGTGGCTTCGAGACGGTCGCCGAACAGATGCGCGTTCTCTCCAACCGCTCCATCGAGAGCACGGTCCGCATTCGCGAGATTCTCTCCAACACGGAGAAGGCCATTCGCGACACGGCGTCCATCACCGAAGACGGCGGTCGGCGCATTCAACACGGGATGGAACAGATTCAGGAGTCCGGTAACCGTCTTCGGGAGCTGTCGGTCATCGTTGAAGAGAACAGCGTAGGGTCAAACGAAATCGCGGACGCAGCCCAGCAGCAGTACACGGGGCTCATCGACATTGCGCAGGCGCTGGAGCTGCTCGACGAAGCCATGCGCGACACGGAGGGCGTCTTCGACAGCGCCGACAAGCTCACCGGGGGACTCATTGCCGCCGCCCAGCGCGTGAGCAACCAGGTCGACGCGTTCCGAGTCGAGTGAAGGGGTCAGGCTTTACACTCTTACACTCTGCGGAGCGCGGCCTAGCATGACCCGTGCCGCAGAGTGTAAGAGTGTAAAGCCTGACCCCAACAGCTTACGCCTTGGCCTGCTCGGTACCCGGCGTGCCACCGGCCGGAGGCGGCGGGTTCGCGCCCGCGCTCTGTGCCTGACGCTCCGCGATCGCTTCCTTACGGGAGAGGCGGATCTTGCCGGTCTTGTCGATGGAGACGACCTTCACCATTACCTCTTCGCCTTCCTTGAGCACGTCAGAGACGGACTTCACGCGCTTGTCGGAGAGCTCCGAGATGTGGATGAGGCCGTCGGTGCCGGGGAAGAGTTCCACGAAGGCGCCAAACTCGGCGATCTTCCGAACGGTGCCCAGGTAGATCTTCCCGACTTCGGCCTCACGGGTGAGCGCCTGAATCATCGAGATGGCCTGCTTCACCGCGTCCCCATTCGCAGACGCGATGTCGACCTTGCCGGAGTCCTCGATGTTAATAGAGCAGCCGGTGCGGGCGATGATGTCCTTGATCACCTTGCCACCCGGTCCGATGACGTTCTTGATGAACTCCGGCCGAATCTGCAGCGAGGTGATGCGCGGCGCGTACTGGCTGATCTCTTTGCGCGCGTCGGGCAGCGCCTTGAGCATCTCGC
>JBQTKE010000636.1:0-11333 GCA_052386435.1 Myxococcaceae bacterium | reverse complement strand
TCGCGCCGAGGGCGACCTGCTGCGGAAGCATCCGCAGCGTCTCCAACCCCACCGCGGCCAGAGCACAGAACAGGGGGAGCACCGGAAGAATGAACCGCAGCTCCTTATGCGGTGTGATCGAGTGCAGGACGAAGAACGCCACGGCCGTTCCCAGTGCAAACGGCGCGCGCTTCCACGCGGCACACGCGAACCCAAACATCCCCAGCGTCACCACCGGAAGCAAAGAGAACAGCACTCGCACGTAGTAGGTCGGGTGGGCCGTTCCCCACTGTGCCGCCTTCCCTTCGACCAGATTGAACTGCAGGTACTTGATGGCCGAGTGAAAGAACCCGCCCCACGTCACCCTATCCACCACGCCATAAATCAGCGCGAACGCCGCGAGCACCCCGAACGCCTCCAGCCGCGCGCGTTGCCGCGTCATCGCCAACAGCCCCAGACAGAACACACCGTTGTGCAACCGCAGCAGCACCGAGAAGCCCAAGAGCGCCGCGCCGAAAAGCGGCCACCGCCGCTCTGACCGCAGCGCCAACGCCAGACCCCAGACGACCGGAAGCGCCGAAGCCGTCTCGCTCATCGCGCGGGGAGAGAAATAGATAAACGGAGCGCCGAGCAGCACCACGCTCGCCCCCACAGCAGCCGTGATCGCCTCGGCTCCCATCGCGCGCGCCAGCCGGAACGTACCCCAGCCGGTGGCCACGCCCACCAGCGAGAACCCCACCTTCACCGCCCAGAGGTAGGCCCGCGGCGAGCCCATTCCCACGAGGGAGAACAGCTTCAGCGCGAGGGCGATCAGCGCGGGAAACGTCCAATTCCGAGCGCCCTCTATGAACTCCCAGGCGGTGATCCCATAGCCAAACGCCAAGCGGTGCGCCGGCTCCAGCGACTGGTAAATCTCGTCCGGCCAGTAGATCCCGTCGTCATGAAAGGCGAGCCACAGCCGCAGCAGCCCTCCGAGCGCGGTGGCGCACAGCAGAATCCTCCGGCCCAGCCGCTCGCTGTCGCTCTCGCCGTCGATCCTAAAGCCGGGGGTCATCACTTAAGGGCTGACGTGATATCCACTCCTTGTCGATGACCTCAATCAAGATCGCTCACCTCCTCGAGGACTCCGACTACGCGCTGAAGCTGGAGCTGGTCGCGGGTAAAGAGGGGTTGGATCGCAAAATCTCGTCCTCGCGAATCCAGAAGCCTGGCCTCGCGCTGACCGGGTTCACCGAACATCTGCACGCAGAGCGGGTCCAGGTCTTCGGCAACACCGAGGTCTCCTATCTGCGCACGCTCACCGAAGAGCGTCAGCGGGAGATCCTCTCCGCGTTGCTCAGCGCGAACCTGGCCTGCGTCGTCGTCACCAAGAGCCTGGAGATCCCCGCCTCCCTGATCGACGCGTGCAACCGTTGCAGCCTGGCGTTGATGAAGACGCCGCTGCTCTCGTCGACTTTCATTCAGCAAGTGCAGAGCTTCCTCGAAGAAGCGCTCGCCGACTCCAGCAGCCTGCACGGCGTGTTGATGGACGTCTTCGGCGTGGGAATTTTGCTCCTAGGCAAGAGCGGCATCGGCAAGAGCGAGATCGCGCTCGACCTGATCATGCGCGGCCATCGACTGGTCGCGGACGACATCGTCGACGTCACCATGCGCAAGAGCGGCGTGGTCTACGGCGCCGGAAGTCCCATCATCAAGCACCACATGGAGATCCGCGGTCTGGGCATCATCAACATCAAGGATCTCTTCGGCGTTGCATCGGTGCGTGACCAGAAGAAGATTGAGCTCGTGATTGAGCTGGTCGAATGGGATCCCGCGCACGAATACGACCGCCTGGGCGTGGAAGAGGCCATGTTCGAAGTCGTGGGCGTGCCGATTCCCCTCTCCGTGGTCCCCGTTCGACCGGGCCGAAACCTGACCACGCTGATTGAAGTGGCGGCGCGCAACCACCTGCTCAAGCTGCAAGGCCACCACTCCGCGCGCGAATTCACGGACAAGCTGAACCGAGCCATCGCCGATGGGGCGATGCGTAAAACCCTGGGTGAGGAAGTGGAGTAGGGCGGAAAGAACATGGCGGAACCCAGCAGTCAGATCGTCGTCATCACCGGTCTCTCCGGCTCCGGAAAATCCACGGCCATTCGCGCGCTGGAAGATGCGGGCTTCTTCTGCATCGACAACCTCCCGGTCACTTTGCTCCCCAAGCTCACGGAGTTGGCCGGAATGGGTGGGCAGATCAACCGGCTGGCGCTGGTCGTCGATGCACGCGAACGCGTCTTCCTCAAAGAGGCGCCGCGGGTCCTCGAAGAATCGCGCAAAGCGGGCCATCAGATTGAGGTGTTGTTCCTCGATTCCTCGGATGACTCGCTGATTCGCCGTTTCTCAGAAACGCGTCGTCGTCACCCGCTGGCACCCGAGGGCAGCGTCGTCGAAGGCATTCGGTTGGAGCGCGCTGCGTTGAAGGACCTGAGAGAGATGGCGGACACCGTCATCGACACCTCGGTGCTCAACGTCCACGATCTGAAGCGCCTGGTCCAGGCGCGTTTGGCACCCGAACCGTCCACTGCGCCGTCCATCTCCGTGGTCTCCTTCGGTTACCGCTATGGCGTCCCTACGCAGGCAGACTTGGTCTTTGACGTGCGGTTTTTGCCCAACCCGTACTTCGTTCCGGAGCTGAAGGCGCTGACCGGTAAGAACGAGGAGGTCGCGAAATACGTGTTGGAGCGGCCGGAGTCGCAGACCTTCTTGGACAAGATTGTCGATCTGTGTGGTTTTCTCTTTCCCCGTTACCAGAAGGAGGGAAAGGCCTACCTCACCGTGGCGCTTGGTTGCACAGGGGGGAAGCACCGTTCCGTTGCAATCGCGCACGCTTTGACCGAGCGACTCAAGCCCACCGTGTCACGCGTGCAGCTGTGGGATCGGGACGTGGAGAAGGAGTAGCCTTTGCTGCACCGCCGTCCCCCGACGGTTACGTTGCAGACAGTGCATTTCTTGCGTGAGTATTCGCGCTTGAATACAAGCAGCCAGTGCAGGGGGGGCAGGAGCTGGTGATTCATGGTCGGGCTGGTCATTGCTTCCCACGGGCATCTCGCCGATGAGCTGGTAGCCACCGCCGAGTCCATCGTCGGTAAGCTGACGCACATCGCGACCTGCAGCATCGAGCCAGGCGCCTCGCCGGACGACATCCGTTCAAAGATGGGCCAGGCCGTCGCCTCCGTGGAGACCGGCGACGGCGTCATTGTGATGGCGGATCTCTTCGGCGGAACCCCCTGTAACCAGTCACTCTTGCTCTGTCGGGAAGGGCACTTGGAAGTCCTCACCGGCGTGAACCTTCCCATGCTGCTCAAGGCCAGCACGCTGCGCGCGGAGTCGCTCCCGCTGCCTGAGCTCGCCACCGCGCTCACCCAGTACGCGCAGAAAAACATCACCTGCGCCTCCGCGCTGCTGCGAGAATCGGCCGCCACCCGCGGTCACTAGACCTTAGAACCCCTCGACTTTCGTGCCACTTCGCCCGTCCAGGCATAGACTGGCGCGGCTGTGATCTCCTTCGTCCGAGTCGACAACCGACTGATTCATGGTCAGGTCGTGGAGGCCTGGCTGCCTCACCTCACGGTGAAGCGGCTGGTCGTCGCGGACGATGAGGCTGCGTCCAGTCCGCTGGTGCGCGCGGCAATGGGGCTGGCGGTACCGGGTGGTGTGGACGTTCGGATCGAGCCGCGCGACGCCATCCCCTACGCGACTTGGTCCGCGGACGACGTGAAGACGCTCTTCCTCTTCCGCGACGTGGACGACGTGGCGAGGGCCACCTCCAACGGCCTGCAGCTGCAGACGCTGAACCTGGGGAACATCCACTACAGCGTGGGGCGGATCAAAATCTCTCCGTCCGTCTTCCTGACTCAACAGGAGCTGGAAGAGCTCAAGGGCCTGGGCTCCACCGGCGTGAGCTTGGACGTGCGCGCGGTGCCAACCGACAACCCGCTCGACCTGACCGAAGTCGTCAGCCGCTTCGAGAAGGGGAAATGACAGATGCGCGTGGAGACGCAGATCGCTCTGGCTGCGCTCTGGGGCGGGTTCGTCGCGCTGGAGCGGCGCGCGTTTCTACAGGCGATGTTGGCGCGTCCCCTCGTGGCGGCCACGGTGATGGGCTTGCTGCTGGGCGACACCAACGCCGGCTTGTACGTGGGGATGTTGCTGGAGCTGTTCTTCTTGGGTTCGGCCAGTTTGGGCGCGGCGCTGCCCGACAACGACACCCTGACCGCGACGGGGAGCACCGCGGGAGCGATTGGACTCGCGTCGGCGTTGGGCGTTCCTTCCACACCCGCCATGTGGTCGCTGTCGATTCTCATTTTCGTTGGGCTGGGACGGCTGGGCCGCAGCGTGGAGCGCTTGCTGGAGGGTTACTCCGCGCGGGTGGCGAAGCGCGCGCTGCAGAGCGCGGAGTCTGGGGATCTCAAGCGGGCGGTGCGCCAGAATTTATGGGGGATGTGGCCGCACTTCGTCGCGTTCGGGTTGATCAACGCCGCGTGCTTCTTCCTCGCCGTGAAGACCGCGCCGACGTACGCGCGAGTGCCGGTGTCCGTGCTGCGGGGCTTGGAGTGGGCGTGCCCGGGCATGGCCTCCGTCGCCGCGGCGGTCGCAGTTCGCGGATCGCACGCGAGAAAAGGATTGGTCTGGGCGGGTGTCACTGCGGCGCTGGTGACGTCAGGCACCGCCGTGTTCGCGTTGCTCCGCGAGTCGCTGATGGGGAGGGTCGGATGAGCCCCCTCGTGCACAGCCCTCCTCTGCCGCACGGAGCATCGCTCGCGCAGAACCTCAGCCATCGCACGCTGTGGCGCGTCTTCTGGCGCTCGCTCTTCTTGCAAGCGTCGTGGAACCCGCAGGGGATGCAGAACCTGGGGCTGGTCTACGCGGTCTACCCGGCGTTGCAGGAGCTCTACCCGAACGCGACGGATCAACGCGCGGCGGTGAACCGGCACCTCGCGTTCTTCAACACGCACCCGTATGTCGCGGCGGCGATCGTGGGTGGCGTCCTCTTCCACGAGCAGCGGATCGCCCTGGGCGAAGAGCGGCCAGAGAGAGTCGAGGCCTTCAAAGCCGCCCTGATGGGACCGCTGGCGGCGCTGGGCGACGGCTTCTTCTGGCTGTCGTTGAAGCCCGCGGTGGGGGCGCTCTGCGCGGCGATGGTGCCGCTGTTAGGCGCGTGGTCCGCGCTGCTCTTCGTGGTGCTCTACAACACCGTGCACCTGACGCTGAGAGCGAAGATGTACCGGCTTGGTCTCACGTTGGGCGATCGGCTGGTTGAAGGACTGGCGCTGGAGAACCTCCCCGTTCGGGGCGCGCGGCTGCGCGACTGGGCGGCGGCGCTGGTGGGCGGGACCGCCGCGTGGCTGGCGATTGCGTTCGGTTCGTTTGAAGGGGGAAGGGTCGCGCCGTACCTCACCGCCGGCTGTCTGGTGTTGGGCGGCGTGGGGTACTGGCTCGTGAGCAAGCGGGTTTCGAAGTACGCGGTGCTTTACCTCGCGGCCGGTCTGGCCGTCACTGCAGGCGTGTTTTTGTAGCGAGGGATCATGGCGAACACCGTCGAAGGCGAGTTCGAAATCATCAACGCCCTGGGGCTTCACGCCCGAGCGGCGGCGCAGTTGGTGAAGCTTGCGAACCGCTACAAATGCGAAGTCGCACTCGAGTGCGAAGGACAGAGCGTCAATGGCAAGTCCATCATGGGTGTCTTGATGTTGGCTGCCGCGCAGGGGATGCGGGTGAAGGTCCGCTGCACCGGCGAAGACGGAGACAAGTGCCTCAAGGAGCTTGAGCAGTTGATCGCCAACCGGTTTGGTGAAGCACAGTGAGCACGCAGGCAACCCCCACGTTGTCCCTCAAAGGCATTGGCGCCAGTCCAGGCGTCGCGGTGGGGCACGCCTTCGTTCTCGATCGAAAACGCGTTCGCACGCCCAAACTGCGCCTGACAGAGGAAGAGCTCGAGAGCGAGCTGATGCGGATCAAGACAGCCATTGAGCTCTCGGATCACCAGCTGGCGGAGATCAAAGATCGAGTCGCGCAAGGTGATGGCCATGACCACGCGCTGATTCTGGAAGCGCACCGCCTGATGCTCCACGACCCCATGTTCGTGGATGAAGTGCGCAAGCTGATCGCCCGCGACCGCATCAACGCCGAGTGGGCAGTGCGTCGCGTCGTCCGAAAGATCAAGCACATGTTCGACAACATCCCGGACGAATACTTCCGGGAGCGACGCGCCGACGTGGACTTCGTGGCGGACCGCGTGGTGCGCAACCTGTTGGGCCAAGCCGTCGATGTCGAAGTCGAGGTCCCCGCGGACGCGGTCATCGTCGCGCACGAACTTTCGCCGGCCGACGCCGCGATGATGGTGAAGAGTGGGCGGGTCGCTGGGTTCGTGACCGACCTGGGCGGACAGACCAGTCACACGGCGATCGTCGCGCGCGCTCGTGAAACCCCAGCAGTCGTCGGTGCTGGTCGAGCGTCGGAGCAGATTTCGCCGGGAGACTTGATCGCGTTGGACGGCACGCGCGGGTTGATCCTGGTCAACCCCACGGACGAACAGCTCTCGCTCTTCCGCGAGACGATGCGCCGGCACCTGGAGTCGGAGCAGGTCGCGCTGCGCACCCGCGACCTGCCCGCGGTCTCCACCGACGGTAACCGCGTCCGGCTGATGGGGAACATGGAGTTCGTGGAGGAGCTCCCTTCGCTGCTCGCCCACGGCGCTGAAGGCATTGGCCTCTACCGCACCGAGTTCTTGTTCTTGGATCGCCAAGTCCCGCCGACCGAGGAAGAGCACTACCGTTGCTACCGCAGCGTGCTGGAAGCGATGGAGGGGAAGCCCGTCACCATCCGCACGTTGGACTTGGGCGGAGACAAAGTGCCCGGGACGCGCAAGCACGAACGCGAGCCGAATCCCGCCATGGGTCTGCGAGCGATCCGTTACTGCCTGCAGCACCGTGAGCTCTTCCGCATTCAGCTCCGCGCGCTCCTCCGAGCATCTGTCCATGGACATCTGCGCGTGATGTTCCCGCTCATCTCCGGGCTCTCAGAGCTGCGCGAAGCACGCAGTGAGCTGGAGCTCTGCCGCAGCGAGCTCGGCCGGTCGGGGGTTCCCGTCGGCCGCCGCTTCCCCGTGGGCATCATGGTGGAGACGCCGTCCGCCGCGTGGATCGCGGACAGGCTCGCGCAAGAGGCGGACTTCTTCTCCATCGGGACGAACGATCTCATCCAATACTCGCTGGCGATCGACCGTCAGAACCGCGACGTCGCGTATCTTTACAAGCCGCTCCACCTGGGCTTGTTGCGAACCCTCCAGAACATCGTCAGCGCCGCCAAGGCCGGCGGGATTCCCGTCTCCATGTGCGGAGAGATGGCGGGGGATCCCGTCTACACCTTGGTGTTGCTGGCGCTCGGGCTGGACGAGCTGTCGATGACCGCGGGGCAGATCCCTATCGTGAAGCAGCTCATTCGCAAAGCCGGGCGAGCGGACGCGCAGGAGCTGCTCGCCTCCGCGATGCAGTTCTCCACGGCGGAAGAGATTGAGCGGTACATCCGGTCCGAGATGGATAAACGCTTCAGCGACGCAGGGGAGTGACGTGCCCGTGGGTGGACAAGCGCTTCAACGAGGCAGAGACGTGAGACTGTTCGTTGGAGCGGCCACTCAGAGGAAAGAAGCAGCCGCTCTGAGGAGAGACGTAAGACTGCTCTTGGTTCTGGCATTCGCTCTCGCGGGTTGCCGGACGGTCGTGACGCCGTTGCGACCAGATGATTTCACCGGATCTTTGGACCGAGCGTTCTTGAGAGCGTCGAGCGCGGAACTGAGCGACGAAGCCTTCGACGCGAAGTGGAACGAGAGCAAGGGCGATCCCGTCTCCTTTTTCCGCAGCTTCCCCGGAGCGTTTCATGCGGATCTCGCGCGCCTGCCCTCTTCGCGAATCCCGGGGCGCGAAGTGCTCTGCACCGGGGACGCGCATCCGGAGAACTTTGGCTACCAGCGAGTGAACGGAAAGACCGTCTACGCGCTCAACGATTTCGACGACTCGGGTTACTGCCCGGCAGCGGTCGACGCGCTCCGCTATTTCACCGTGCTGCGTTTGGGCGGAAGCGAGGCCTGGCTGGACGCGTTGCTCGAAGCGTTCGTGAGCGTGGCGCACGGGAAGACCTTGCCCGTCCCGGTCGACGCAGAGCACACGCCGGATTGGGACGTGCTCAAGAAGAAGGGACTCGCCAAGTCCACGCAGGGGGATGCGTTGAACCTCGCCTCCGACAGGAGCCTCTCCGCGACGCCACCGGTGAAGCGAGAAGCCGTGGAGAAGGCGCTGCAATCCTCGCCGCTGCTCAAGCAGGCCGGGCTGAACATTCTCGATGTCGCCACGTACACCCGAATCTCGGGAGGAAGCGGCGGGCTCGAGCGCTACTGGGTGCTCGCGGAGATCGACGGTGACCGCACGCTCCTGGAGCTGAAGCAGACCGTCGATGCGGGCGTCGCGCAGGGACGCCACGAGCGCACGCTGCAGGAGCCGGATCGGTTGCTCGAGCTCCAGCGCGCCTTCTGGTCAGACGTCTCGAAGACCGACTACTTCTCCGTGCAGCTCGACGGGAAGCACTACCTCGTTCGCGACCGCCTCACCAAGACGCCGCTCTGGCCCAACAACCTCACGCCAAAGCAGCTTCAGGCCGTGCTGCGGACTCAAGCCGGACAGTTAGGTGCGATCGATGCGCCCGGCCTGAAAGACGTCGCGGAAGTAGAGCTAACCCAGTGGCTGCGTGAGAGCAGCGCCACGGTCGCCGCCCGGTGGCGCGCGTTGATGCAGTCCCTTACGGCAACCGAAACGGAGGGCCGGCAGCTGGACCGGGCCGGTCGCGGAGTGATTCGTAACTGGGCTGGAGAAGTTGGGCCAGCGCCCGCAGGTAGTCGTCGATAGAAATAGCGGGCACGGCGCGACGGAGAGCTTTCACGTCCGCGGACGTCACTGGCAGAGCACGCTCAAGGTCCAGAAAGTCAGAGGCTTTCTTTGAACTCACGGAAGACCTCCAGGTCCTGGACCTTCTTCCAATTCTCCTCCTTGTCCAGGTTGACGCCGCGGCAAGCCGCGGTCAGCGCTTCAGCGTTCGCCTGACCCGGAGTGATGGACGCCAGATAGCAGGCGGCCTGTCGCGGCTCGTCGACCGGCTGCGACGCCAGGACGTTTTGACAGACGCCAATCAACCCCCTGGCCGGGCCACGAGACACATCCTGTCGGCAGCGCCACTGTGAAGGAGTCAGTGAGGAGACACAGCACTCAGAGCTGCTCGCGGTTACTCCTCAAGCTCGATCTTCTCCGAGGTGTCCTCGTCGTTGAGGATCGGCTGCGGCAGCGTGTTGAAGGTGGAGCGCAGCAGCAGGAAGGACGGCGCGACATAAGGCCGAACCTCTTCGCCCAACGTCCCCACGTACTGGGTAGTGGTCTCGGCCAAGTGGGGATCACGTGATGCGAATGAGCCCTTGGCTTTTGAACCCCAGACTTCCTCTCCATCAGCGCAGCGCAGCAGCTTCGCGTCGACCGCCGCGTCGACTGAATCTCCGTCGCGCTTCACGTCCGGCTTCAGCCAGAGGACGCCTTCCAGTCCTTCTCCGCACTGGCTCTTTGGATCCACCACCGCGTCCGCGGAGCTGGTGCGCTTCTTCACCAGAAAGTCGCGGTGTAGATTGATGTACCGCTGCGAGAGCAGGCTCCACAGCTCGCCCACCTTGGCGTTTCCATCCGGCAGGGGAGCGGTGACCACGACCAGGCGCTTGGTCCTTGTCTGATCCACGGTCGCGTAGTCGTCGCGAATACGAACTTCCTTCACCACGGAGCAACCCGTCAGCGCGACCACCGCGCAGAGAACGGTCAAGCCTCTGGAGCCAGCACGCCGCCTCATGCCGCCTCCTTCTTGACGGGATCCTTTACCGCCTTCATCCGTCCATCGTGAATCAGCTGCAGAACGGCCGCTAGCACGGTGAACGAAACAATCAACGTCGTGGTCAACCCCAAGCATGCGACCAAGCCCATTGACTTGAGCCCGTTGTGGCTCGCGGCGAAGAGCGAGGCGAATCCGGCGATCGCGGTGAGCGTAGACGACGCCACGGCCGCGCCGACGGATCTCAACGCGACGATGGGCGAGGTGCCCTCTAGGAAGCGATGTAACAGATAGAGCCCGTGACTCACCCCGAACCCTAAGAGGATGGGGAGGACGATGATGTTCATGAAGTTGAGGCGCTCGTTGATGAGCGACATCAAGCCCAACATCATCACCAAACCCACGCCCAGCGGGATGACCGACGCCAGCGCCAGCTTCGGCGAACGGAAGTCCAGGAAGTGCATCATCAAGATCCAAAGCGTGGTGAGCAGCACCGTGATCTTTCCGTCCCACAACACGATGCGCGCCAGCTTGGCGTAGAGGACGGGGAGGCCGGCGGCGCGGAAGGTGTGGCCTTCGTCGGTGCGAATGACGGTGGTTTGATCCGCGAACTGCAACATCCGCTGGCCGTCCCAGAGATCCACGCCCGGATAGATGTACGTAAGGTATCCGTGGTTCTCCGGCTTGGCGCTGGGGATGTGCTGGAAGCTCTCCTTGTAGTTGTCCGGAAGCTCATTCACGGTGAACGGCTGCACGTCCAAAATCTTTTTAAAGAGCGCCGCGTTCTCCTGCATCTCCGGCGGCAGCGAGGTCACGTCGATGTCCTGCAGCTCTTCCTTCCACTCGTCTAGGACCTTGCGGTTCGCCACTGCCACGTCGTGGGGCGGCTCAAAAGAGTAGATGGAGACGACCTGATCCACAGTAGGGTACTTCTCTGGGTGCTTGGTGAGCTCGTTGTAGATCTCCCGCGCGCCGGCAAGATCCTTCGAGTACACGGCCACGGGATCCGCGGAGATCTTGAATCGCCTGTTGATCTCATCCTGCAGCGTCACCGAGTGGTAGTCGTCCGGCATCAACGCGCGGGTGTTGTAGTTGAAGCGAACGCCGTTGCGCAGCCGCTGCACCAGCGTGGGCGTCCCGTCCTTCGGCAGCTCCGTCGGTGACCACGGCACCGCGAACGAGCAGAGCAGCGCCACGAAGAACACGCAGATCCCCAGCACCAGACCGGGCCGCGGGATTCGAATTTCACCCCCTTCGTTCTGACTCTTCGGCGGCGCCATCGTGCCGATCAACTTGGCGGGCAGCTCCGGTTTCCAGCGTCCGATCAAAGACAAGATCGCCGGGCTCCACGAGAAGAGGGTGAACCCAATGAGCAGCGTGCCGAACCCCGCGAGCAGACCGAACTGCGAGAAGCCGCGGAACTCGGAGACCATCAACACGAAGAACGATCCTGCGGTGACGAT
>JBQTKE010000635.1:0-4463 GCA_052386435.1 Myxococcaceae bacterium | reverse complement strand
CCGCGGTTCAGCTCTCATCGGTGGTGCCGCGTGGTCGACCATCGGCCACCTGGGAGAACGGCCGCGGCCTGGTCGCGGTCGAGACCGGGCCTGATGAGCAGCACCAGCTTGAGGTGCTCGATCTCTCCCTCAGTGGCGGCATCTTGTCCGCGTCGCCCTTCCTGTCCTTGAGTGATCCGCGCTACGAGTTGACCCAGCCTTCCCTGGCGCTCGCGGAGACAGGCCGCGCCGTGCTCGGGTACACGACGTTCGACCCCGCGCCGGATCGGCAGGCGCTCCAGGTGAAGCTGGTCTCGTTGGCGCTTTCGAGTCTTGGGCAGGGCTGTCTGAGCAACAGCGGCTGCCGCGTGGGAGCGTGCGCGATCGGCGCGTGCACCAACGTGAACGACGCGGGAGTGCTGGAGTTTCCCGACGGCGGTTTTGGAGCTCTGTTGCCCGACGGCGGCGTCCTGGTGACGTTGGAGGACGGCGGCATGATCGTGTTGCTGGCGGACGGAGGCTTCGCGTACGTGAACGAGCCTCGACTCCTCCTGACCACGGGCTGCGGGTGCAGCTCTGTCGACGTGGCGACGCTCTCCGGGGGTGTGCTGCTGGCGTGGCTAGGCTGGAATCTGCTGCGCACGCGACGCCGGCGCCGCTAAGGCGGTTGTTTAAGCTGCTGAGCTGAAAGCTGCCGCGGGCGCGGTGGTTCGTTCAGCGCTGAAGCGGTCGGTCACACTCGGGACTGGACGTCGCTTGGATGCATGACCTAGACGACGCGCATGTCGAAGCTCGTCGTGGGAATGAAGGTCCGCTACCTCCCGCAGCCGGAGTGGGGCGTGGGTCACCTGGTCGCTTTCGAGGACGAGGGCACCAAAGCCCAAGTGCTCTTCCCCGCACGAGAAGGCGGCCCGGTGTTGGTCTCCACCAAGCAGGGCGCGCTGGTCGCCGCGCCGTTCAACCTCGGCGACCCGGTGCGAACGTCCAAGGGTCAGAGCGGCGTCATCACCGGCGAAGAAGAGGGCGCGCGCGGGCTGCGCCGCTACGTGGTGAAGCTGGACGGAATCGCCGAGCCGGACGAATGGCCAGAGTCGGAGCTGCGCGCGACACCGCCCAAACCGGACGCGCTGTCGATGTTGAAAGAGGGCCGTGTCGCGGACGCGGATGGATTCCTGCTCAGGCGCAGCGCGCTCAAGTTGGACGACGAGCGACGGTGCGACGCGCTGGGTGCGCTCTTCGCGTCGCGGGTGATGGTGAAGCCGCACCAAGTTGGCGTGGTGCAGCGCGTGCTCTCGTCGCGCCGTCCGCGCTTTGTGCTCGCGGATGAAGTCGGCTTGGGCAAGACCATTGAAGCGGGCATGGTCTTCTCCGCGCTGCGGCTCGCGGGTCTGGCGAACCGGGTGCTGGTGGTCACGCCCAGTCACCTCACGGTCCAGTGGCTGGGTGAGCTGTTCCACAAGTTCAACCAGCTGTTCACGCTGCTCGACACCGAACGCATTGAGTCCTCGCTCAAGGAGCAGCCGGACGTCTCGCCGTGGGCGCGCTTCGACAAGGTGGTCACGTCTTTGGAGCTGCTCTCCCGCACGGAGAAGCACCGCGAGGATGCGGGAGCGCCTTCCGCCTACTGGGACTTGGTGATCATCGATGAGGCGCACCACCTCAAGGGCGAGCGTGCGTTTCAAGCGGCCTCGGCGCTCGCGGCGAACAGCTGGGGCCTGCTGCTCCTCACCGCGACGCCCATGCAACTGGATCCTGCGGAATCTCGGGGCTTGCTCACACTGATCGATCCGCAGACGGCGCCGACGCTGGAAGGTTTTCAAGAGCGCCTCGCCAAGCAGGAGGAGCTCTCCTCGGCGGTGCGGCAGCTCTTGGAAGGCAAGAAGGCCACGGATCTGGCGAAACGGTTTCCCCAGGACGAGAAGCTCAAATCGCTCAAGGATCCACAGGCGCTGCTCGCGCATTTGGCGGAGACGTACAGCCTCTCGGAGCGCCTGATCCGCAACCGCCGCGCGGTGGTGGGCGGGTTCTCTTCGCGTCAGCTGGTGCGCCATTCGGTCGCGCTGACTGAGCCGGAGAAGCACGTGCGCGAGCAAGCGCTTGAGAAGCTGCGCAATGAGCGCTCTTTTCAAGGCGCGGCGCTGACCAATTTGCTGCGGCGTTTGGAGTCGTCGCCCGCGGCGTTCGTGGAAGCGATCAAAGGGACCGCGACGCTCTCGTCACTGACCAACGACCTCAAGCTTCCGCCGCGCGATTCAAAGTACGCGGCGTTCCTGAGCGTGCTTCAGAACATCTGGAAAGCAGAGCCTACCGCGAAGATCCTCGTCTTCACCGAGGCGCGCGCCACGCTTGAGAGTCTGCGCAAAGAGCTCTCCGCGGATCGGATTGAAGCGCTCGCGTACCACGGAGATCTCGCACTGGTGGACCGGGATCGCCAGGTCGCGCGCTTCCGAGATCCAGACGGACCCAAGGTCCTCATCTGCACCGAGGTGGGCGGGGAAGGACGCAACTTCCAGTTCTCGCACCACCTGGTGAACTACGACCTCCCGTGGAGCCCGGCGACGATGGAGCAGCGGATCGGCCGGCTTGACCGCATTGGTCAGACGCAACCGGTGCGCATCCACGTCTTCGATCCGCATGGGACGCTCGCGTCGTACGTGCTCGCGCTTCTCGCAGACGCGGTAGGCGTGTTCGGAGAGACCGTGGGTGGTCTGGACGCGGTGCTCGAAGAAGTAGAAGCGAAGATCGCCGAGCTCGCGCTGACCTCCCCCAAGGATCGCGAAGCGTACGGCGACGCTCTGGCGAAGAAGGTTCAACGCGCGCGCGAGTCGGTGCGCCGTGCTTATGACCCGCTGCTTGACCTCCGCAGCTTCGACGAGGACGCTGTGCGGGCGCTGGTGGGCCGCGCGCAGGAGCGCTTGGCGCTGGAAGGCGAGGAGGGCGAGTCTCTGGAGGATGGGCTGTGGGCGATCGCGCGCGACCTCGACGAACGGCTGGAGGACGCGGTCACCTCCCTCGCACGCAAAGTGGGCATTGGCGTGGACACGGATGAGCAGGTCGAAGCCTTCCAGTGCGCGTTTCACCTCGGACGAGATCTGAAAGTCGAAGCGTTGCCGGGTCTGGATCTTCACGACGACAAGACAGTGCTCGGCACGTTTTGGCGGGACTCGGCCGTTGAGCAGGAAGAGATCGAATACTTCGCGACCGGTCACTCGATCGTCGAAGCGCTGTTCGGCTTCCTGCGCGACGGACCGTATGGCCGCAATGGGGGTCGCTTCATCCAGAACCGCGGCGCGTCCAAGACCACCGGCATCGAGGTGCTCTGCCACTTGGTTCCACCCGAGCCCGAAGACACGTCGGTCGGAGCGAAGGTCCCGTCGCGTCAGCTCACCCGCTTCGTGGATCGCTGGCTGGTGCACGTGGCCGTGGTGGAGGGACCGAACGGCGTGCCACGCGTGGACGAGGGTCTGCTTCCCGCGCTGGAGACTCCGGGCCAGTCGCTCAAGGGCGATGCGCTGCTCTCCGCGTTCCCCTCGCTGCCAAGCTTCGTGGAGCCCGCTGTTGCCGCCGCGACGACTGCAGCGGAGGCGGAGCGCAGAAAGATTGTCGAGCGCGCCAGCGCAGCGGTCGAAGCGGAGCGTGATGCGGCGTTGAAGCGCCTCGAGCTCTCGCTCACCCACCAAGGGCTGCCCGAGGCCACGCGCAGCGCGCAGCTTGAAGCGGAGCGCTCTCACTACGATGCGCTGCTCAAGGCGGCGGCGGGTATCAAGGTCAGCGTCGACTCCGCCGCGGCGTTCATCATCGACCGATGAGCGCGCTAAACCTTCCTCCCTCAAGTCTGTGCGCAGAGGTGTGTGGCTTGAATCAGTATGCGCGGATCTTCTCGCGCAGCTGCATGGCGCGGCCCTGCATCTCCGGATCCATCGACGTCAGCGAGATCGACTTCAGCCGTTCGTCCAGGCTCTTGGGCAGCTTCACCTTGAGCTTCCCTTCACCCTCCAACAGCTCCAGCCGTGAGAGCGCCTTGTCGACAATCCGCTCGCGCGGGTGATCCAACAACGAGTCCAGGAAGTAGGGATCTTCCGGCAGCTCTGGATACGCCTCCAAGTACTCCACGACTCCCTGCACCCACGCCTTGCGATCCGGAAGCTCGCGCAGCTTCATCATCGCTTCCTTCTGCGCCTTGCGTTTCCCGTCCGGATCGAACGTCTTCGCCAGCCCTTCTGGCAGCGCGCCGCCCGTAAAGAGCGCATCCGCCGCCTGCTTGTACTTCTCGTAGCTGGCGCTGCGTTCAATGCGCTGCTGCTTCGGGTCGTCTTGGCGCGAGTGGTACTTGCTCTTCCCGCGCTGTGCGTCCATCTCCCGGTAGCTTTTGGTTCGCTTGCCGGTAAAGCCGCCACCGCCTTCATCGTCTTTGTCTTTGGCCATCTTCTTCTCTGGCCCGATCAGCGCTTGGTCCGCCGGGCCCTCCACAGGGCAGTGACGCC
>JBQTKE010000634.1:0-4122 GCA_052386435.1 Myxococcaceae bacterium | reverse complement strand
ATAAATCCGGCGAGCATCCGGGGTGGGTGTCGAAGGCACTGTGGACGGCAGCGATCGTCGCGATGCTGGCGAACGCGAGTCTGGGAATCGCGAGCGTGGTGTACAGCGCACGCAAGGGAAAAATCCGGCTCGACCAGGGGCAGAACACGTACCGAGCAGCGCTGATGTTCGCCCGAGGCGAGAACCCCTACGGTCGCGGCGCGATCCTTGACCTCGAGGCTTTCAACACGCGCCTGGAGACCCGCGTGAAGGAAGGCGTGGGACCGAAGATCAATCTCGAAGCGCTGCCTCGCTATTGGGAGACGCTCGACCCTCAGCTGCGCGCGCAACTTCTGCCGACCGACGGAACGTCACGAGAGAGCGCGTTGCTCGGCTACAAATACGGCCCCGTTCTTTTCCTCGCAGCACTTCCCTTCGCCAGGCTGATCGGTCCGGCCGGCATTCCGCTGCTCAACCTCCTCTGCTTCTTGGGCTGGGCGTTCGCGCTCTTCAAAGTGGTGAGGGCGCTCGGCCTGCGCAGTGAGATCGCCGCGCTGGCCTTGCTCGCGGTATTCCTCGATCGGAACGTGGGTTGGAATTTCCTCTACTACTCATGCTCGGACATCTGGGTGTTGCTGTTCGGGGCTCTCGCGGTGCTCGCCCATCTGCGGGGATGGCCGTTGCGATTGGGGCTGTTCGTGGCACTCGCGCTGGGGAGCAAGCTCTTTCCGGCCGCGCTCTACCTTCCCCTGCTGCTCCTGCATCGACGCTCATTGCTGACGTTCGCCGCCACTGCCGCCGCTCTCTTCGTCCCCTGGGTTCTCTGGGATGGACAGGGGCTCGTCTACAACCTGCTGCTCTGGCCGAGTCTGATGGCACCGGACACGACGTCTTGGGTCGCGTTCGCGTCGACGCGAGTGGTCTGGGCGATCCGTGGAGTGCTGCTCGCGACGGCTGCGTGGGCGATGCTGCAACTGCTTCGTCAACGCGCACCCTTGATGTGGACACTCGCGCTCAGCAACCTCAGCGTTGTCGCCGCGGGCAATGCCATCCACAACAACTACCTGCCCTGGTTCTCCGCGTGGGCGGTGCTCGCGTTCGCGTCGGTGTCGCTGCCGCGTGAGGAAGCGACCCAGGTCCACGTCACCGGCGCGCGCGATCTCGCGGCTTAAGGCCGAAGCTGCTGAGTCCTCAGGGTGTGAACGCATCTTCGGCCCATTTAGGGACGCTGCGTCGACGCAAAGCTGCTGATGTCCACTTGCGTGGCGTTCGCGATCTCACGACCCAGAAACCGCGCGCCGACTTGGGTGAAGCGCTCTGGCACGTCGGTAACGAAATAGCGGTGCGTGGTCTCGTCCCCCGGCGACGCCTGCATTCCGAGCGTCTGGAGCTTCTCCGCCACGGCCTCCGCGGTCGCCTCCGCGGAATCAACCAAGGTGACGTGAGGCAGCGCCTGCGCGACGACATTGCGCAGCAGCGGATAGTGCGTACAGCCCAAAACCAACGTGTCGATAGCGGTCAGCTCGGAGAGGTACTTGCGCGCAACCAGAGTCGGCACCTCGCCCGTCGTCCATCCCTCTTCCGCCAACGGCACGAACAACGAACAGACGCGCGACGTGACTTGCGCATCCGGCCGCAGCGCCATCACCGCGCGTGTGTACGCCTGGGATCGAATGGTTCCTTCCGTCCCAATCACACCAATCCGTCCACTGCGCGTCGCCTTCACCGCGGAAGCAGAGCCCGGCTCGATCACGCCCAACACCGGAATGTCGAGCGACGAAGACAAGGCAGGCAACGCCACGGCGGTCGCGGTGTTGCACGCGATCACCAACAGCTTCACGCCCTGATCGATCAAGAAATGCGCATTGGCGAGGGAGTACCGCGTGACGACCTCCGGCGACTTGCTCCCGTACGGAACGCGGGCGGTGTCGCCAAGATACACCGTGCTCTCCGCCGGCAACCTCGCGAGCAACGCCTTCAGAACGGTGAGTCCACCAATCCCCGAATCGAAGACGCCGATGGGACTGTGGCTGGAAGGACGCATCTCACGCAGTGTTATCACGAACGGTGCCAACCCCCGGCCCCCGCAAAAGCAGAGGGCCGGCCAGAGCCGACCCTCACACTCGACTGCTGCGACCCAACTACTGACGGTAGACGTTCACGGTCACCGCCATCTGCTCGTCCACGAAGTCGCCTTCGTTCACAGTGATGGTCGGCGGGTTCAGCTGGTTCGACCGGTAAACCGCGCCGCCGAAGCCGTTGGCCTGCACGTAGACGCGGTACACGCCGGGGAGCAGGTAGTTGTAGACGATGGGGGCACCGTCGCAGGACTGCGCATCACCATTCGTGCCGTAGACCCAGTTGCCATTCGTGTCTTTGAAGTTGATGTAGACGGTGTTCACGCCGCTGCTGTAGCAGCTCTCGCCCACCGCGCCGTCGGTCAGGTGCCAGCGGATCGCCGCGCCACCCACCGCCCAGTCCAGGTCGTACTCGGCGAAGATGGGGTTGTTACTGAAGGTCGTGAGCCCACCGGTGAAGCGGTAATACGGGTACTCGTCCGCGCTCACCGCGATCATCTCCACGGTGTGCGAACCGGCGGCGAGGAGCGGGGTCCGAACGCCCTGGGTGCCGAAGCCGGCGGTGCAGTTGTAGCGGGTGGCCGCCGCGCCATCGATGGAGACATCCACGAACGCCACCCCCGCCTGAGCACAGTTGGGAGCGTTCTGTTCAGAGTTGGCCGGGAAGTTCCAAGCCACGTACGCGAACGAAGAGCCCGAGCCCGGAGGCATCATGTCGACCGTGACGCGCACGTTGCCGTCGACCACGAAGCGACCGCCCGCGGTGAAGAGCGTCTCGTTGCCGTAGCCAACCGCGGTGAGGTTGTAGTCGTACGGTCCGCCCGCGAAGTTATGGAGCACGATGCCCGGGTAGTTGTTCGCGGTGCAGGGATAGTAACCGTCGTTCTGCAGAGCCTCGCCGGGGATGTCGACGATGATCGACTTGATCTCCGGATGGTCGGCGCAGGTGTCGCCCACGAACGACCAGGTGAAGGTTACGTCTCCGGGGGAAGCGCTGCTGTAGCCACCGTTTCCGCCGCCGCCCACGACGATGCATCCGGTGGCCAACTGGGCCAGTCCGAGGCAGAGGGCGATAAGGGTCTTGAGGTTCATGGCTTCAAACTCCGGGAAGCTGTTGGTTCGGCCTACTGGTCAGCTCAGACGGAGAAGGCTGCTCGAAATTCATGCTGGGAGGGAACGGTTCGCTGTGGGCGAGTGTCGCAGTCGTTGTAACGAATTCGAGTGTTTGACCCACCCGCACGTGGGTGTTACGGCAGGGCCCTTATGTGCTTAACGACGCTCTCTCTGCTGGCAGCGATGGACTACGTCGCGATCCTCAAGAACGGGTCGGTCATAGAGCTGGCCGTTCTGATGCTTCTGGTCGCCGTCTCCGCCGTGTCTTGGGCGCTGATCGCTATGAAGTCCCTTCAGCTCTCCCGGGCCCGCGCACAGTCGGTGACCTTTCTCGACACCTTCTGGAAAGCCTCGCGGCTGGAGGCCATCTACCAGAAGGCCCAGAACCTCGAAGCCTCGCCGCTCTCCAAGGTCTTCAAGGCCGGCTACGAAGAGCTCTCCAAGCTCGCCCAGGCCAACAAGCAAGGCGAAGACGGAGCGATGGCGGAGCGGCTGGGCGGAATTGAAAACGTGGAGCGCGCGCTGCACCGTGCGTCGACATCGGAGATCACGGAGCTGGAATCCAAGGTCTCGTTCCTGGGCACCGTCGGATCCGCCGCGCCGTTCGTCGGCCTCTTCGGAACGGTGATTGGCATCCTCAACGCCTTCAACGAGATCGCCGACAAAGGCAACGCGTCGCTCTCCACCGTTGCCGCGCCCATTGGCAACGCGCTCTTCGCGACGGCCGCCGGACTCTTCGCGGCGATCCCCGCGGTCGTCGCCTACAACTCGTTCGTCTCGCGTATCCGCGTGTTCGACACCGAGATGTCCAACTTCTCCGCCGACTTCCTCAACATCGTGAAGCGGCACTTCTTCAAGTAGGAGCGAGCGCGAATGGGCATGGGTGGAAGCCGCGGTCCTCCGGGCCGCAGCACGATGAGCGAGATCAACGTCACGCCCATGGTCGACGTGA
>JBQTKE010000633.1:0-4719 GCA_052386435.1 Myxococcaceae bacterium | reverse complement strand
ATGTAGAAATTCGCGTAGCTGGCGGGCAGTCTCTGTCCGTCCAAGACGACCGGCGCCGGGCACGGCAGCTCCACCAAGTCCGGTCGACTTCCATCTTCCAAGCGCGCGCCTTTGAGTCGCTCCCAGTTCTCCTCGAGCAGCGCGTAGTTCGCGTCTTTGCGGTTCTTCTCACGCAGCAGCACGAGGGTGTGCTTGTTCACGAAGCGGCAGAGATCGTCGACGTGGCCGTGGGTGTCATCACCTGCGATGCCCTTGTTGAGCCAGATGACGTTGCGCGCACCCAACGCATCATTCAACAGCTTCTCGTAGTCCGATTTCTTGAAGCCCTCGTTGCGGACCTGGACCTTTGGATCGAGAAGGCACTCTTCCGTGGTGAGCAACGTGCCCTGTCCGTTCACGTCGATGCTTCCGCCTTCAAGCACCACTTCACGCTTCTGATGCACCACCGGCAACAGCTTGCGTTTGAGCTGCTTCGCCGCTCGAATCGGCAGCTGATCATCCTTCTTCCAGTTCGGATACTTGGCCCACGCGTTGAAGCGAAAGCGCGCGATCGCGACTTCCTCTTCCTGCTTCACGAAGATCGGCCCCGAGTCTCGCGTCCAGCCACGGTCAGAGGGCCACTTCAAGAAGTCGACCTGCTTGAGATCCACGCCCACGCGCTTGAACAACTTCTTCGCCGCGTTGACGTGCGGGGTGGTCGGGACCACGAGACGCACGCGCTCTCCCGGCGTGAGCTTCCGCGCGATCTCGCCGTACACCCAGGGAATCGGCTCCAACTTCCCCGGCCAATCCTTCTCGTTGTGCGGCCAACCCAACCACGTTGCTTCGTGACGTTCCCACTCCGCGGGCATCGTGTAGCCCGTCTCGATGTTCACGGCTGGCGGTCCTTGCCAATGGGCGCGTCGAGGAAGCGGCGATCAATGCCGGTGTACGCGTCGATGCGGCGGTCGCGCAGGAACGGCCAGTTGCGACGCACGTCCTCCTGACGAGCCAGATCCACTTCGCCGATCAAAATCTCTTCCTTGTCGACCGAGCCCTCGGCAATCACGACGCCGAACGGATCGCACAAAAACGACGTGCCCCAGAACTCCAGGCCCGCCTGCGCCGGATCCGGCTTCTCCAAGCCCACGCGGTTCACCGCCGCGACGTAGCAGCCGTTGGAGATGGCATGCGCGCGCTGAATGGTTTTCCAGGCGTCACGCTGCGAGCCGCCCACTTCCTTCTTCTCGTGCGGGTGCCAGCCAATCGCCGTGGGGTAGAAGAGAACGTTCGCGCCCTGCAGTGCGGTGATGCGCGCGCCTTCCGGGTACCACTGATCCCAACACACCAGCGTGCCAATGCGGCCGACTTGGGTGTCCATCGCCTTGAAGCCGAGGTCGCCGGGCGTGAAGTAGTACTTCTCGTAGTACAGGGGGTCGTCCGGGATGTGCATCTTCCGGTAGACGCCGGTGAGCGAGCCGTCCGCGTCAAGAATCGCCGCGGTGTTGTGGTACAGCCCCGCCGCGCGCCGCTCGAAGAGCGAGGCGATGATGACCACGCCGTGCTCCTTGGCGACTTTGCCCAGCAACTCGGTCGACGGACCCGGGATGGACTCCGCCAGCTCGAAGGTCGCGGGATCTTCCTTCTGGCAGAAGTAAGGCGAGCGGAAGAGCTCCGGCAGACAGACGATGTTCGCGCCGGCCGTGGCCGCTTTCACGACCCAGCTCGCCGCGGCCCGGAGGTTCTCGTCCGGGTCCTTGGTCATCGCCATCTGAACCAGACCGACTTTGAATTTTTTGGGGTTCTTCATGGGGCGCGCTCCATAGCACGCAGGGGCCCGGGTCAACGAGACCCCTCCAATCCGTACTTGCGTGGATTGCCCAGCACCACCGCGGCGGCAAGAACACGCGGCACATACTCTCTTGTCTCCTCCGGCAGCAGCTTCAAGCGATAGAGGTGCCAGAAGTCACGTTTCCTAAAGCCACCGGGCTCCAGCGCCAGCTTGTGGAGCGCGCGCCGCACCCCGTTCTCACCCCGGTTGTAGCTGGCAAGCGCGAGCATGAACGACTCCTGCCCGAACTCGACCATCAGCTTGGAGAGGTAACAGGCCGCGGCCTGGCTCGAACGGGACGCATCGAAGCGCTCGTCGAGCTTGTCTGTCACCGTGATCCCGCAGTTGCGCGCGGTCTCGTCCATCAGCTGCCACATCCCAGAGGCCTGGGAGCGCGCGTTCCGAGCCTGCGGATCAAAACGAGACTCGGTGAAGGCGATGTAGCCCAGCTCTTGCGGAAGCTGCTGCGCGCGCAGCGCCCGTTCAATCTGCGGCCAGTAGCGTTGCTTGCGCGCGTAAGCCTGACGCAGCGCTGGGCTGCTGGATCCCGTGCCCAGCTCGTTGACCGCCTTCTGCAGCTCCGCCTTGAAGATGGGCGGAATCGCGTACGTCTCCGCGTTGAAGCTCTTCAAGATTTTGCGGATCTCCTCCTCCATCGGATCCGCTGGTCTGGTGAGCTCTTCCGCCTTGCGAGAGCTGCTCTTACTCACTTCGCGCAGCTTCTCCGTGGCGCTGCCTTCCAAGCTCTGCAAGCGGTTCTCGAGCACGGCCAAGCGCGTCTCGTCCGTCTCCGTGCTCATCGCGTCGAGCGTGGTCTGAATCTGCTGGTCGAGCGCGACCTTCTCCCGCGCCAGCTGGTTGATCCGCCGCTGCTGCGTGAACACCACCGCGCTCAGGCCGAACACGACGATCGCGCTCACCGCCGCCAACACGATCATCCGGCGTCGCAACTTCTGCGCGCGCCCTTCCGCCGTCTGGCGAATGCCGACCAGCGCCTGCGCCATGATCACCATGGTGTTGCCGGAGCTCAGGCCCTGCGTGTGCGATCGCGCCTGCGCGACCTCGCGTTGAACTCGCGAGAGCCAGTGCTGAACTTCTTTGTGCGGCTTTCGGAGCGCCTTGAGAGCGCGCATCATCGTGCGCTCGGGCGGTCCCGCTTCCTCGCCCAACATCTCCTTCGGAGCGGGAGCGCTCAGACTGCGACGGGGCGGAGCGGGCGTCTTCTGCAGCGGTGCACCCCGCAGCGCTTGGGCCGGTTTCTGGGCAACGTCAATCTCAACCGGAGCGCCGCTCGCGGATCGTCGAGAGCTCTTGACCGCGGTCGGGGCATCCACGGATGGAGGCAGCGGCGTCTTTCGTAGAGCGCCGCCTGACGAGGGCGGCGTCTTTCGTAGAGCGCCGCCTGACGAGGGCGGTGCCCCTCGTTTCGCACCCGGCGCGTCGCGCTGCGTGTCGCTTGCCGGGCCGCCCTTCTGCGAGCTCGCCGCAGAGGGAGGCGCGGGCGTCTTCTTCAACGAACCACCCGTGGAGGGCGGTGCATCGCGACGGGCCCCGCTCGCGCTGGGTGGGATGGGCGTACGTCGAGCCGACGGAACAGGCGGCGGGAGTGTCGCGTCCTTTGGCGGCAGTGGTGTCTTGCGCAACGGCGGCGGGAGGGGCGTCTTCTGCCCCGCGATCTCCGCCTCCAGCTTGCGCTTGTTCGACTCCGCCTGAAGCTGCGCCAGCTGCAACGTGTTCACCTGGACCGTGACTTCAATCTCGTCGAACGGCGACTCCTCCGCGCCGGTCACCTTGGCGACGACCACCTCCGGCCCTTGCAGAGAGCCCAAGCGAATCCGCTCGCCCCCCTGAATGCGCAGCTGCTGAATGCTCTTCCCGTTCACGAAGAGCGGCAGCGACTTGTCGCGCGACACCACGAAGTAGAGCTCGCCGTCGCGAACAAACTCGCCGTGAACGCTCCCTACCTCGCTGGGCATCCCCGCGAGACGGACCTCGCAATTGGCCCCTCGCCCAAAGCGGACCACCCCCGTGTCGAACGACACAGTTCGCGGCGCATTCTGGGCGTCGACGTACGAGAGGTAGAGCATGAGGCCCCAGAAGGGCGGGGAAGCCCAGGACTGTACCCCTCCCCCGCCCTTTCTGAAATCGACGGCTTTCACCTGCGTTCTTGGCCGTGCAACAGCACACGGATATGAGGCGCCCATGTCCAAGGCGTTCTCCCGGAAGTTCGAGGGCCGCGAAACACTCGATGGCCTGCTCGCGCTCGCCGGAAGCCCACTCGATTCTGAAGCGGTGTTGGAGCAGATGCGTGAAGCGACGCGGGATGGGGTGAGCTCGTCCGAGCTGATCCCCTCGCTCTTTGACGGAGAGCCGCGCTTCGAAGATCCGCGCATTGCGCAGAAGCTCTTCGAAAACCTCCTGGGGCTCTGGGACCTGGTCGCGGGCGGCGGGCCCATCCGGCTGGATGCCAAGCCCGTTCGCAAGGAGAAGGAGAAGAAGGCGGTTCCAGAAGTACCCACCCCACTCGGTGACGCCGAACCCGACGCGGGTTTCGTGGAAAAGGCGTGGCGCTACCTGGAAGAAATGCCGGAGCGCGACAAAGAGAAGTGGAACCACGCGTTTGAGAACCGTCAGGACGGACTTCTGACCTTCCTTGACGAGAGCGGGCTGTCCGACGATGGTTACGCCTGCGCCCGGCACCTCCTCTTCGAGCTCTTCGTCATGATTGAGCTGGGGTGGTTACCGGGGGTCGCGAATGTCACCCTCGCGATGCTTGCGACACAGGACGATGGGGCGGTGGCTCCACTGCCTGAAACGTTTTCGGATTACGTCGAAGAGTCGCTCTTCGAGGCTGAGAACGACGAAGACGCGCCGCGGGAAGGCGACGCGCTGGCGCAAGTGAAGGGCGT